>DTYT01000283.1 GCA_012961745.1 Kiritimatiellia bacterium
ATGGACGAGGTGATCTTCGAGGAGTTCAAGGGAACCGGCAATATGGAACTGTGCCTGGATCGTTCTTTGGTGGACAAGCGCATATTCCCCGCTATCAACATAGAAAAGTCTGGCACCCGCAAAGAGGAATCGCTGCTTCATCCCGACGAACTGCAGCGGATCTGGATTCTGCGGAAAGCACTGAACGGGGTGCCGCCGGTTGAGGCCATGGAGCTTCTCGTCAACCGGCTGAAGAAGACCAAGACGAATGCAGAATTCCTCATGACACTGCAACGGAGTTGACGGGGATCCGCCAGGGATGCCGGGGTGTCTGCGGTGCGGCTTTGCATGCCCGAGCTGACGGCGGGTGAAGGGCTTGCGGGCTGTTTTTTGCCGAACAGCCGCCTGCAGCGAGCCGGAGACAGTGGGCTTGCGGCAGGATATTCAGCCTGGCGGATGCTACGTTCTGAGTGGACAATCCGCTTGGCTGGAAGGGGGAGGAGAACATCCGGGGCTCGTGGGGTGCCCGGGACGTATTCGGAGGCCCTGATACCGCTGGGGTACGGGGCTGTTTCCTTGACCCGCCGCAGCGGCTGATATATTGTTCGGCCTCTTTTCAGCGGATCAGGCGGACAATGAGAACCAGGGTGATATCCCGAAAGGGGCTGGTGCGTAAAATACGGATTGACTGCGACCCGGAGGAAGTTCGTCCTCTGCTGGAGGGATTGACCGCCGAGTATCGGCGGGAGGCTCAGCTCCCGGGCTTTCGGAGAGGTCAGGCGCCAGCCAGGGTGGTCGCGGCGAGATTTGCAAAGGATATCAGGGAAGATGCCGTTTCCCGGCTGATAGACCGGGGAATCCAGGAAGCGTCCCGTAACCATGAGCTGGATATCGCAGGTATTCTGCGGGTGGACGCGGCTGAGATTACGTCGGAAGATCGCTTCTGGAGCGAGGTTTCTCTGGAAGTGGTGCCGATGTTCAAGATTCCACCCTATAAGGGAATCAAAGTCGAAATCGGACCGCTTCCGGATGAAGCGGAGCTGGTAGAGAGGCAGATCCAAGAGTTGAGGGAAATGGCGGCGCAGTATGAGAAAACCGACGGCGCTGCTGCCCTTGGTGACATGGTCCGCGCAGACTGCGAGGGCATATGCGATGGTCGCTCGCTTGCGCAGGTGACCGGGGTCCCGGCAGAACTGAGCGGCGGCGACAATCTGCGCCTTACCATAGATCCTGCCCGGGGACCCTTCCCCTCGGAATTCTATCAGGCGATTCAGGGGATCGCTGCGGGAGAGCGGCGGCAGGTCGAGGTGCATTTTGCGCAGGAGCCACGTTATGGTTCGCTTGGGGGAAAGCGGGTGACCTATTTCGTCCACGCCAGGGAAGTGTATCGGCGTAAGATCCCCGCCGCGGACGATGCTGGAGCGCGCCAGATGGGATTCAGGAACCTGCAGGATTTGAGGCAGTTCGCACAGAAGAATGCCAGGTTGGCGCTGGACGCAGCGCGGAGAGCACACGTGGAACGGGAGGTCATAAAGCACCTGCTGTCGGCGGTGAAATTTGAGGTTCCGGCGGTCTGGCTGCGTGTCGAGCTGTTGGCGTCTACCCGGGAATTGGCGGGCGGATTGGGGCCGGTTCCTGACGGGGACGAGGTCGCCGGTAAGAAGTGGGAGGACTTGGCGGTAGGACATGCGTTTGCCCGTGCCCGGCTGAAGATGATTCTTCACCGGATCGCACAGGAGGAGAAGATTGAGCCCAGCCAAGACGAGCTGCTACAGGCGATAGCCGAGCTAGCCGCCCGCAGCCGGTTGCCGCGGAGACAATACATGAGGATGTTACGCCGGGAAGGAGGGCTGACGGACATCTATCAGAGACTGCGGAACGAAAAGGCCTTGCGGCTGGTGGTTGACCACGCTTTGGTTGAGGAGAAACAGGATTAGTGCTAGAATGCCTGGCGGTCCAGGATGGTTTCCGCGCAGTGGTGGAGAAAGATCATGACCGAACAGAGAGACCAGATACTGGTGCCCATGGTGGTGGAACAAACGGGCCGCGGGGAGCGGGCGTATGACATTTATTCCCGCCTCCTCAAGGATCGCATAATATTCATCGGTACGCCCATAACCGACGAAGTCAGCAACCTGGTTATCGCCCAGATGCTGTTTCTGCAGGGGGAGGATCCCGCCAAAGACATTCACCTGTATATTAACTGTCCCGGAGGGATGGTCACGGCGGGGCTGGCAATCTATGACACCATGCAGTTTTTGAAGTGTGACATCACCACGTATTGTGTGGGGCAGGCGACGAGCATGGCGGCCGTTCTGCTTGCCGCCGGGGCGTCGGGTAAGCGCTATGCACTGCCCAACGCACGAATCATGATTCACCAACCGTGGGGAGGAGTGCAGGGGCAGGCTGCGGATATCAGCATTCAAGCCCGCGAAATATTGCGTCTCCGCGATAAGATCAATGACATTCTGGCACGGCACACTGGAAAAGACGTGGAGCAAGTTGCGCGCGACACCGACCGCGACTACTACATGAGTGCCCAAGAGGCCAAGCAATACGGCCTCATTGACGAGGTGGTGACTGGGCGCAGGAGCGAGAAGTCCGGCAAGCCGGTGACCAAGAAATGAGCCCAAGGCACAGGAACTCTCAATGCTCGTTTTGCGGCCGGCACGACTTTGAGGTGGAACGTTTGATCGCCGGACCCGGGGTGGCCATCTGTAACCAGTGCGTGGAACTTTGCCAGTCCTTGCTCTCCTCGGAAGCGAACGAGGATGAAGAAAATCTGGGTTTCAATCTCAAGGTGCCCCGTCCCCATGAGATCAAGATGCTTCTGGACGAGTATGTGATCGGGCAGGAGCATGCCAAGAAGGTGATATCGGTGGCGGTTCACAATCACTACAAGCGCGTCAAGCAGCAGCTCCAGCATGGGCCGGACGTGAAGCATCCCGAGGTGGAGCTGGAAAAGAGCAATATTTTGATGATCGGGCCGACGGGCTGCGGCAAGACACTGATTGCCAAGACGCTGGCACGCATTCTCGAGGTGCCGTTCGCCATTACCGACGCCACGACACTTACCGAAGCGGGATATGTCGGCGAGGACGTAGAAAACATACTCCTGCGACTGCTGCAGGCTGCTGACTACGACGTGCGGCGCGCCGAGGTGGGAATCATTTACATCGACGAGATTGATAAGATCGGCAGGAAGACCGAGAATGTGTCGATCACCCGTGATGTTTCCGGGGAAGGGGTGCAGCAGGCATTACTCAAGATCCTGGAAGGGACCGTTGCCAACGTGCCTCCCCAGGGAGGCCGCAAGCATCCCCAGCAGGAATACATCAAGATCAACACGGAAAACATTCTGTTTATCTGCGGGGGTGCATTTGTTGGACTGGAGGAAATCGTACGGCGCAGAACCGAGACCACGGTCGTGGGATTCCATGCGTTTGGCCGCAAGACGGCACGCGAGTGGACACGTTTCTCGGTAGAGCCCGAAGATCTCGTAAAGTACGGGATGATACCTGAATTTGTAGGCCGACTCCCCATCGTTTCCCTTTTGAAGCCGCTGAGCGAACGGGATCTTGTTCGGATTCTTATGGAGCCGCGCAACGCGATGGTAAAGCAGTACACCAAACTGCTTGCCATGGAAAATGTGGATTTGAAATTTACTACGGCGGCGGTGCGTGAGATAGCCCACGTGGCCTATCGCAAAGGGACTGGTGCGCGCGGTCTGCGTGCGATTATGGAAGGCATCATGCTGGATGTGATGTACGATGCGCCGCAGCGCCGAAAGGAAAAGCAAGGGCGCGTTTTCCGAGTTACCCGGACGATGGTGAGGCAACACTTCGCAGCGGCGGAAGAGGCGGAGAGGCGCATTGCCTGATCATTGATTTGCGCGGTGGGGCGGGTCTCTGACGACACCAGGATGTGACGAGGCGGACGGTGCGCGGGTATACACTCTTCCCGATCATATTGATGGCACTGCTGCCGGTCGTGCCCGGGTTTTCTGCGAGTTCGGCAAGGATTCGTCTGATACTGCTTTCCGGCAGCGCCTTGCAGGATCGCAGAGGGTTACTGCGGCAGATCGAATCACTCCGGCGTGCGGATAACGGGGACGTCTCGGTGGTCGTCTACCACGGGCCACTGATGACATTGGAGAGTGGCTGGGGTGGGCCTCATGTCCTGAAGTCCTTCCTGGATAGCGTGGGCTGTGTAGCAGTGATTCCCACGGGGATGGACTGGGGAAGGGAAGCCGGACTGTTACCTCATCTGGCCGAGGGCCTTGGTCGACCGGTGGTGGTGGCGAACGTGTTCCAGGGAGAATCAGCGGGACGGTGGCCCGATAATATAGTGAAGGCCTGTGTGGTGACGGCTGGCGCGTCAAGGGTCAGTATCTGTGGCGTGGTGAA
>DTYT01000284.1 GCA_012961745.1 Kiritimatiellia bacterium
CCCGGCCACCAGCGCGGCCTTCATCAGCGCCGGACTCGGCGGTTTGCCCAGATGATTGGTCAGGTATTGGTAGATCAACGCGCCGGCTCCGGCCGCGACCGGGGTGGCCATCGAGGTTCCGCTGAAGAAGGCGTAGTTGGTACCGGAATCCACATTGCCGTAACGATAGTCACGCTGCGGGAGGGGCTCGTCCCGCAGGTCGTCCGGCCGGGTGTCGTGCGACTGCACCGAAAGCACGTATGAGCCCGGGGCGACGATGTCGGGCTTGACCCGCTCGTCGGTGGGAGTGACGGGACCGCGGGAGCTGAACCATGCCAACTCCCAATCGGAGTCTGTTTCCTCAAAGGCGTCCGCCAGGTTGTCCGCTCTGCGCGGCTGCTCCAGGGCCCCCACGGTGATCACGTTCTTGGCGTTGCCCGGGGATCCGACGGTTCCCGCCTGCCCCCCGGTGCCGTCGCGGTTTCCCGCTCCGTCGTTGCCCGCCGCGAAAAACATTATATACGCCTGATTGCCGGGAGTCGCGGGGTCCGCATCCCTTACCAGGGCGTCAAACTCCGCACTGAGCGTACTGTACTCGTATTGCGAGTTTCCCCAGCTGTTATTCGAGATCCGCGCGCCGTGGGCGTATGCCGTCTCGACCTGCTGCGAGGGCGAATAACTGTTGAAATCTTCCAACATCACCAGCAGCGCATTCGGTGCAATGCCCGCGAAGGCATCCGCCGGGTAGGGAGCCTCGCCAGAGCCGGGCGCCTTGAACACCGTCTCCGAAAGAGCTCCGTTGCCCAGAATGGTTCCCGCCACGTGCGAACCGTGACCATCACTGTCGCCGGGCAGTCCGTCCGAAGTGGGCGTATTGGTACGCACTCCGTAGTAGACTATCCTGGTATTCACACCCGTGGACGTGGGTTGTGAGGGATCCCAGGCGAACGCCGGATGCCCAAAATCCACGCCGGTGTCCGTGACGTTTACGATCACGCCGTCTCCCCGGAAGTCCAGATCCGGCAGCCGCAACACGCCGGCACGCACCCGCCCCACCGCCAGATCATTAAGCGCACGACAGGGGATTTCGGGCTCGATCCAACCAACCGACTCCACCGCCGCCAATTCCGCCACGCGATCCGGAGAACATTGAACGCGCATGATGATCCGGGAATCCACCGCGCCCACCTCGGTGGCCCGGAACCCGGCCTGATGAAGGCCATCCGGTGCGCCCGGTTCGGCGAACAACATCACCCGGAAATACCCGCGCTTCACCCGGTTCAGCGCAACCGCGTCTTGTCCTCCCAGCAAGTACTCCAGTATCTCCCGGCTCAGCTTGAAATAGGGATGATAGGGAACGACCGCGCGGACTCCTTCCATGTTGCGCAGCCGCTCCAGCTGCCCCGGAGTGACCTTGACCGCAAACGCGGAATAAGGAACATAGTGGCTGACTTGTATCCCTTCCTGTTGCAGTTGCAAGCGTTCCCGGGCGGATACCCGATGGTCGAACTGCACGATATAGTGCTCGGTATCCGCCGGCGCTTTCAGATCGTCCGGGATATCCAATTCCTCGCCCGCGGCCAATGCAACCGGATCAACGATGGCGTGAGACAGCACAATGGCCTTCCCCCTGCGACTGGCCAGCAAGCGCGGATCGCGCCGCCCGTTCCTCAGAACCCGATGCCGGCGCCACGCCCTCTCCATCCGCTGCCGGCCGGTTGCCTCAACCTTGGTGCGGCCGGCCTCGTCGAC
>DTYT01000285.1 GCA_012961745.1 Kiritimatiellia bacterium
CTGGAGCGTGAGAGTCCTTGATAATCTCAGCACCGGGAATCTCGAGAACCTCCGGAACATGCTGGGTGAAATCGATTTCGTCGAGGGGGATGTCCGTGACCCGGATGCCGTAGAACGGGCCATGGACGGGGCAGCCCACGTTTTCCATCTGGCGGCGCAGTCATCCGTGGCCCAATCATTGGAGAGGCCGATCGCAACCCACGACGTGAACACCGGCGGCACGCTGAACGTGCTCATGTGCGCCATACGGCGATGCTGCCACACCATCGTATATTCATCCACTTGTGCGGTTTATGGGGATCCCCGGGAGCAGCCGGTGAGCGAGGAGCTGGGGCCGGATCCGCGGTCGCCCTACGCTGCCGCCAAGCTGGCCGGAGAGCACTATTGCCGGGTATTGGCGCGCCTCCATGGATTGCGTGTTTTCATCCTGCGCTATTTCAACGTGTATGGTCCGCGCCAGAACCCCCACGCTGAATATGCCGCGGTCATTCCGCGGTTTATCCAGAGGGCCTGCAACGGAGAACAGCCGGTGATATTCGGTGACGGGGAGCAGACGCGCGATTTCGTGTACGTGTCAGATGTAGTGCGGGCGAATCTGGCGTGCTGTGAGGCCGGGGGGGGAGTGGCTTCGCCCTTGAATATCGGCTCGGGGAAAGCGATATCCATTGCGGCCTTGGCCGGGGCGGTCGCACGGATGACGGGTCTCTCCGGCAGCCCGCTGCATGCTCCGGCCCGGCGGGGAGAGGTGCGCCACTCCTGCGCGGATGTGAGCAAAGCGGAAAGGATCTTGGGCTGGCGGGCAAGCGTACCGTTGGAGGAGGGGCTGCGGAAGACCCTGGATTGGTATCGCGGCCGCGTGGGGCCGAGGCAATAATACTGAACCGGGACATCGCCCGAGGTTCGGGGGGGCGAGCAGGATGCACGATACGGGGAAGACATCCTTGCTGTATGGAGCAGGGGGTCGTCGGGGACTGGTAGCGGCCGAGCATGCTTCCCGGCCGCGCGAAGAGGACCGAATGGTGTTGTTTCAGCGGGAGGATGGCGGAATAGCCGTCCGGGAGGTGGCGTTCCGGCCGTATCTCTGGCTGGCGGATGCCGGGCTGATCTCCGGGTTGGGGCCGCTGGAAGTGCGTGAGCTGCGGGGAGATGGGGCTTTCCGGTATCTGCTTTTCTTTCGGTCCTGGGCCGATCTGGAGGCCGCGTTGCGCTTCCTGCGCAAGGCCACCGGATTAGCGCCCACCGCGCGGGATGCTCCCTACTTCGTTCTCCGGGATCCGGTCCAGCAATACCTGACCTCGAGTGGGGAAACCTTTTTCAAGGAAATGGAGTTCGGCTCCGTCCATCGGCTCCAGGTGGATATTGAGACCCGCACGGAGCCCGGATACGAGTTTCCCAATCCGGAACGGGAAGGCGACCGGATATTGCTGATAGCATTGTCTGATAACCGGGGATGGTCGGAAGTGCTGGGTGGCCCCGGGATCAGTGAGAAGAGACTGCTGGAATCCTTCGTCCAGCGTGTACGGGAAAGGGACCCGGACGTCATCGAGGGGTACAACCTTTTCAAGTTTGACCTTCCCTACCTGATCACCCGGGCGCGGAGGGAAGGCGTGAAACTAGCGATCGGGCGCGATGGAAGCGAGATGCGCACGCGACCCGGGCGCTTCATGGCGGCGGAACGGACGATCAACTATACCAAGACGGAGATTTTCGGCCGGCAAGTGGTAGATGTCTACTTTCTGGTGCACCTTTACGACGTCACCCGCAGGGAGCTGGAAAGCTGGGGCCTGAAAGAGGCGGCCCGGCATTTCGGCGTGGCGGTCGCCGACCGCGTTCGTATCGAGGGCGGGCGCATCAGTGAGACTTTCCGGGTTGATCCTTCAAGGGTGCGTCGCTATGCACTGCACGACGTCCTGGAAACCCGGCGGCTGGCGGAGCTTCTGTCGCCCGCTTATTTTGCAATGGCGCAGATGGTCCCGATGAACTACCAAAATGTCTGCGTGCGCGGCAACGCCGCCAAGATAGATGCATTGATGATCCGGGAGTATCTGCGGCAGGGTTTTTCCCTGCCCCGGCCGGACGAGCCACGGCGTTTCGCGGGAGGATATACGGACATCTTCTTTCAAGGGGTGGCGCGGAACGTCCATCACTGCGACGTGCGGTCATTGTATCCTTCGATCATGCTTCTACAGAAAATCCGCCCGCACTCCGACGAACTGGGCATCTTTCTGCAGCTGCTGGGCCGATTGCGCGACCAGCGGATGGAGATTCGCCGGGTCCTGGGAAGCGTGACCGACGAAACGAGGAAACGGGCGCTGCTGGCCCGTGACGCTGCATTCAAGGTGCTAATAAACTCGTTCTACGGGTATCTGGGCTTTGCCCAGGCCCGGTTCAACGATTACGCGGCCGCCGAGAAAGTGGCGGCGCGTGGGCGGGAGTTGCTTCGGGACATCGTCGACTGGCTCACGCGGAACGGGGCCCTGGTGATCGAGATCGATACCGACGGGGTCTATTTCGTTCCCCCGCGGCTGACGGGTGTGCAGGATCTGGAAAGGTTCCGGCGAAGTCTGCGCGAGAGTCTGCCGGCGGGTATAGAACTGGAATTCGATGGGGTGTATCGCGCCATGTACAGCTATCGGATGAAGAACTACGCGCTGCTCGGCGAAGACGGCAGCCTGGTGATCAGGGGGGCGGCGCTGAGGTCGCGCGGCCTGGAGCCGTTCCAACGAAGATTCCTGGAAGATTTTCTGCGGTTGCGGCTCGAGGGAAGGGAGGCCGAGATTCCGGCGCTCAAGGAGTGCTACGTGAAGGCGATCACCCGGAGAGAGTGGCCGGTGGAGATGTTCACCAAGACCGAGACTCTGCAAGAGAATCCTTCGGAATACGTCCGGAAAGTGCGCGAGGGCAGGCGCGGACGGAGTGCCGCCTACGAGTTGGCCCTGAGTTCCGGCCGGGAGTATCGTGCGGGGGACCAGATCTCATACTACATCACCGGTAGTACGGCCCGGGTGAGCGCCCACGCGGTAGCCAAACTGGCGGCCGAATGGGATGCGGGCGCAAGGGACGAGAACGTGGCCCACTACCTCGCAAAGCTGGAGGAACTCTGCGAGAAATTCGGTGTCAACGAGATCATACGGAGACAGAAGGGGGAAACGCGCAATGAAAGATAGGTCGGCGGACAGGGGGCGCAGCGGCTTTACGCTCCTGGAAGTGCTGGTCGTGTTGATTATCATCACCGTGCTGGCGAGCATCGTCGGCGTGAATGTTCTGCGGAAGCCGGGCGAGGCGAGAGTGGCTGCGGCCCGGGTTCAACTCAAGCAGTTAGCCGCGGCGCTGAAGATGTACTTCACCGAGCAGGGAACCTACCCCACCCAGGAACAAGGGCTTGAGGCCCTGGTGAGAAAACCGGAGAGTCCCCCGGTTCCGGTGAAGTACCCCGAGGGCGGATACCTCGACAGCTTCCGGGTGCCGCGCGATCCTTGGGGTAACGACTTCATCTACCTGCGGCCGGGCCGGCATGGAGAACCCTTCGAGGTGCTCTGCTATGGAAGCGACGGTCGGCCGGGAGGTTCCGGTGAAGCCGCGGACTTGAGCAGTTCCGATCTGTGATGATCACTCGGTACAGGAGCGGATTCACCCTGATGGAAGTGCTTGCCGCCACGGCGGTCGCGGTAGTGACCGTGAGCCTTATCGCGGCGGCCGTCGGTAACGCCGCGGCCGGGAGCCTGAAGGCCGCCCGCTGTCTCCGCGCGGCGGTTGCGCTTCGGGAGTTCGAGTCGCTGGTGGGCGTTGGCGGGCGCGGGATTCCGGAGAGGTTTGATGCCGCAGGGCTCAGCTGGAAGGTCTCGACGGTTGAAGACGATCCGCGCGCTGCGTGGATACTCGTGGAAGCCGGCGCGGAGGATCAGAGCTTCCGGGTTTCCGTGCCGCGGGAATTCGCGCTCCACCCCGCCGCCTAGAATGGGGGCGAGCGAGATCCTAGCCTGTGAAGCACTCCGACGTCGCTATCAGCCTGAACCGGGCCCTTCCCTTCAGAAATGATGCACGTAGCGCAGATTGATCCGGGTTCCCTCGGCTCGATTCTCGGCGCCGGCTTCGAAGTAGGCATTCACGAACAGATGGTCGTCCCGGCCCACATGCCAGACCAGTCCCGGCCCTAGACCATAGACCTGTTCCCGAAGGTCTCCCCGCTTCACCCCGTCGACGGTGGTGTCGGTTATCTGGCGCAGGAAGTAGCCGTTGATACCAAGACGCAACCGGCCGGGGACGAGTTCCCATGCCGTCGCCAGGTTACCGTGAACCGCCTGTCCCCAGCGGAGCGTGTCCGCCTCGGGAAATACAAGATAGTCGGGAGCATCGTTACGGGAGTTCCAGAGGTAGTGCAATCGCCAACTGGCTGTCCAGCGACGGCCGATAAAGACTGTGGCTGCCCAGTAGGGGTCCAGACTGAGGAAGTTGCTACCGGGATCCAGGTCAGGTCCGCGGTCGTATTCCCCGGTCGGCAGGAGAACCTGCAGTTCGACGCGGTGCATGAAGCGCGGTCCGGCCGGGCCCATGACCGGATCCCATTGCAGGTATGGCCCCACCAGCAGGTCACCCCAGCCACGGCTGTCGCCGAGCACCACGACACGGTCCGGTTCAATGTCGAATTCCACGTAGGGAAGAATGAGGTCCAGGCCCCATTTACCCCCCCAGAGTACGGCGTGGTCGGATTGGTAGACCACCTGGAACAGGAATATCCAGGCGTCCACGCCCGCGGTGGTGAGATCCTGCGGGCCCCGGGGCGGGAGAACTTGAGGCAAATGGAGTTCGTTTCCCTGGTCTCCGGCGATCTTGTCCGCGGTGTAGTACTGCACGTACTGTGCATAGTACCAGCCAGGTCCTGCCGGGGGGCCGCCGTCGAGAAAACTGGTGAATCCCAGGTTCACCGGCGGTTGGTCTGCGTGCACGGTGGTAAACAGGGACATGCTCATGGCTACCATGAGTGCGGGTAGGGACGATTGCATGTTTCTCATGGATCTTACCTCGCTTGCGCGTCCGGCGCGGCGGTATAGCCAGGCAAGCAGAAACGAGTCTCCTTGGCAAGAGCGGATTGTGTTCCCATGCCGGGTAACCGGAACCGCTGACTCCGGTGCCCGGGCGGAGACGGGATTCCTTGAGCCCCCGTCCCGGGGGCAATATATTGCCTGCATGGGGCGTGCGCGGTTCCAGTTGGTATCCGAATTCCGGCCCACCGGGGACCAGCCTGAGGCCATCCAGGCGCTGGTCCGGGGGGTGGACTCCGGAATGCGCTTCCAGACCCTCGAGGGTGTTACCGGGTCGGGGAAGACCTTCACCATATCCAACATGATTGCCCGCAGCGGTCGGCCTACGCTGGTGATATCGCATAACAAGACGTTGGCCGCGCAGCTCTACGCGGAGTTCAGGCACTTCTTCCCCCATAGCGCGGTGCATTACTTCGTCAGCTACTACGACTACTACCAGCCGGAGGCCTACATCCCGCAGACCGACACCTACATCGAAAAGGATGCATCCATCAACGAGGAGATCGAGCGACTACGTCTTGCGGCCACCGATGCGCTTCTCAACCGGGACGATGTGATCATAGTGGCATCGGTCTCGTGTATCTACGGGTTGGGATCCCCCGAGGACTACCGGGGAATGCTGGTCAATATCACCCGGGGGCAGGAATGCCCGCGTGACGAGGTTCTCCGGCGTCTGGTCGAGGTACAGTATTCGCGGAATGACGCCGCCGATGTCCCGGGTACATTCGGTGTTCACGGGGATACCCTGGACATACGCCCGGGATACCAGAAGGAGATCGTGAGGGTGGAATTCTGGGGCGACGCGGTGGAGAGGATCGCGGAAATTGATCCGGTCACTCGTAAGACGTTGCGGGAGATGAACGCCGTGCGGATTTCCCCGGCGAAGCACTTCGTGTTGCCCCGCGAGAAAATTGATCGGGCGATTGAAGCCATCCTGGAGGAGCTGGAGGAAAGAGTGGCGTGGTTCGAGGAGCGGGGAAAGCTGCTCGAGGCGCAACGGCTGAGAATGCGCACCGAGTACGATGTCGAAATGTTGCGGGAAATGGGATATTGCGCGGGGATCGAGAACTACTCGCGCCATCTCTCAGGCCGTGCCCCCGGAGAGAGGCCCGCCACCCTTCTGGACTTTTTCCCCGAGGGATTCCTGACCATCATCGATGAGTCTCACGTGACCCTTCCCCAACTGCGGGGCATGTACAACGCAGACCAGTCACGCAAGAGGATTCTGGTGGAGCACGGTTTCCGTCTTCCCTCGGCCTTGGACAATCGGCCGATGAATTTCGAAGAATTCCTGGATGCGGTCGGACAGGTCGTCTTTACCTCAGCCACGCCGGGGACCTTCGAGAGGGAAGTCAGCGGTCAGGTGGTGGAACAGGTGATCCGGCCCACCGGTATCGTGGACCCGTCGGTCGAAGTGCGGCCGCTGGGCAACCAGATTGACGATCTCATCCGGGAGATCCGCCTGAGAGCCCGGCGCGGGGAAAGGGTTCTGGTGACTACCCTGACCAAGCGAACCGCCGAAGACCTGAGCGAGTATCTCCAGGAAGCCGGTCTCCGGGTAAAGTACCTGCACTCGGAGATTGATGCGATCGAGCGGGTGGAGATCATCCGCGGGTTGAGACGGGCGGACTTCGACTGCCTGGTGGGAATCAATCTCCTGCGCGAGGGACTGGATATTCCCGAGGTGTCGCTGGTGGCCATCTTGGACGCCGACAAGGAGGGATTCCTGAGGTCGGAGACATCGCTCATCCAGACCGCCGGCCGGGCGGCCCGCCATGTCAACGGCAAAGTGATCCTGTATGCCGACGACATTACCGATTCGATGCGCGCTCTGCTCGCAGTGACCCAGCGGCGTCGCCGGAAGCAGTTGGAGTACAACCGCCGGCATGGTATTACGCCCCGCAGCATCCGGAAGGCGTTGCGGGAAAGTCTGGCGTTCGAAAAGGAGGCCCGGGAAGCCGAGATCAAAGTGGTACGCGAAGGCGGTGTCAACTACGGTGTGTACGTAACCGTCGAAGAGCTGGAGAAGGAGATGATAGAAGCGGCCCAGGCGCTGGAGTTCGAGCGGGCGGCCCTGTTGCGAGATATCATTCGGCAGTTGAAAGGAAAGCCGGCCCGCCCTCGTGCGGCGGAGGATTCCGCGCGCCCTGCTTCCCGGCGCCGAC
>DTYT01000286.1 GCA_012961745.1 Kiritimatiellia bacterium
CAGGGCTTGCCCCGTTACAGGGGACCTGCTCCTTAAAGGGGTCGAAGGGTAAACTGCGGCTCCCCAAAGTAAAATCGGAAGGGGCTGACCTTGCGCGACCGCCGCCTTGCCCCACCATAGGGAGCTAGGCAGGCAGCACACCTCGGGAAGGTGCCGTGCCGTTGTGGCTGGCAGGGGGAACAAGAAGTTCCACCGGATCTGGGATTACAAGCCGGCCCGGGAAGCGGCCTGCGGAGACGGGTAGCCAACAGCAGTTAGGGCATCGGCAGCCTGGCACCTTGTACGGGGTGATAAGCCCCGCAGCATGGATTGCGGTGCATCTGGAGTGCCGGAGCCGTCATCTTGCAGCGGCGGAGCCAAAGCTAATAGAAGGTCGGCTATCTGCAATCGGATCGGTGCGCAAGCCTTCCGGGGGGCTGGTGGGGTACTGATCAACCTCTTACGGTGGTTCACGGCATGGAATTTAGTTGTTTCAGGCAACGCGAGCAGATGCTGGGCGGCGGTCGCTGCAACCGGTTCCGGCACGCGCCCAATCATCGTCCGCCATGTGCCGGGACCTTCTTCCCTCGCCGCAGACCATCTACTAGGAGAAACTCCGCGCAACTTTGCAAGAAAGACGATTCCATCTTGGGCTTGCTCGGCAGCATGTGGTCCGGGCGGTGGCATTCGCTTCCAAAGGTGATACTCCCGGAAGACTGCCGTCTCGCAGAGCGCGGGTCACCGCAGCCACTCCAGCCCACCTTTACTGCCTCCCCCAGGGGCGTATCTCGGACTTTGAAAAGTCCGGGATCGCCCACGGGGAGTCCGACCGGAACAGAGGCCTCGAAAATTCCCCGGAACATCCCACCCAAGAAGCGGTTCCGGATTCGGCGGACGGATTGCACAGCCGCTCAGATGCGCCGGGGGGTCTCGATGCCCAACAGAGTTAACCCCCGCCGCAGCACCGCCGCGGTCGCCCGGCAAAGATTGATCCGGCTCTCCCGGACTCCCGGCTCCGACTTCAGAAATGGAACGTTCTGGTAAAAAGTATTGTACTCCTTCGCCAGATCGGACAGATAGTCCGCCAGTAGGTTGGGCCGGTAGCGCGAAGCGGACCGCAAGACTACGTCCGCAAAACGGACCAGGCGCACCGCCACCCGCCGCTCCTGGGGATGTGTCAGCTCAAGCGACTCCGCGGACGGCAAAGGACCGATGGTTTCGCGGTACTTGTCCAGGACACTCTGGATTCGGGCGCAGGTATACTGCAGATAAGGCGCGGAATTGCCTTCCAGCGAAAGCGCCTTATCCCAGGTGAAAACCACCGTACTCTGCGGATTCTGGCTCAAGTCGGCATACTTCACCGCCCCGATGCCTACGGCGCGGGCAACCTCCTCCTGCTGGTCCTCCGGCATGGAAGGACTGGTCTGGCGCACAATCTCCAGGGCGCGCCGCTCCGCTTCATCCAGCAGAAGCTCCAGACGGATGACATTACCTTCCCGCGTGGAAAAAGTACCTTCCGGCAGACGCATCAACCCGAACCAGACATGCACCAGTTCCGTGTTCCAGCCCACGCGGCGGGCGATAGCGAAAATCTGGCGGAAATGCAGTTGCTGCCGTTCATCAGTCACGTAAAGGATCTTCTGCGGGGAGAACTCCTGAATCCGCGATTCAATCGTCGCCAGATCAGTGGTCGCATAGTTGAAGCCCCCGTCGCGCTTCTGAACGATGCAGGGCGGTAATCCTTCTTCTTCCAGGAAAACCACTTGGGCTCCTTCACTCTCGCGCGCCAGTCCCCGTTCCTTCAACATGGCGACAATGCCGGAAAGCCGATCGCGGTAGTAGCTTTCTCCGCGCACCAAGTCGAAACGCACGCCCAAACGCCGATAAATCCGCTCGAACTCCTGCAAGGAGAGCTGCACGAAACGCGACCACAAGGCGAGATTTTCCGGATCAGCACGCTGGAGTTTTACCAGCTCCCGCCGCGCCTGCTCCATCCACTCGCGGTCCGTGCGCGCCTTAGCATAACTGGCCGCGTATACCCGCTCCAGCTCCTCGACCGGCGACCGCCGGAGGGCCTCCTGATCCACGAAATGACGGTAGCCGAGGATGAGGATACCGAATTGCGTTCCCCAGTCGCCGATGTGATTGTCGGCAATCACCCGATAGCCGAGGTAACGATACATGCGGTCCAGAGCGCTACCGATCACAGTCGAGCGGATGTGCCCGATGTGCATGGGTTTGGCCACGTTGGGACTGGAATAGTCCATTACCACCACGCGGCCGGCACCGACCTCGGGGACCAGACATCTTTCGTCCTGCAGAAGCCGGGCACAGTATCCAGCCAGCCACTTCTCGGAAAGAAAAATGTTGATGAATCCCGGTCCGGCGATCTCGACCCGCTCCACACACTTCGGCCAGCGTATTCCCTCCAGGAGGCCGGCGGCGACTTCCCGCGGCGCACGGCCCAACCGCCTGGCCAGCGGCATAGCCACATTGCATTGCAGGTCGCCGAATTTTTCGCTGGTCGCCGGTTGAACAAACAGTTCCTGGTCCGCTACCGCCTGCGTACCGAATCGCTCCCGCACAGCGTCCCGCAGCGCTCCATTCAATTGCTCTTCCAGAGTGGCCACTGCCTCCTCTCCCTTCCGAGGCCGCGCTGCTTTTGTCTTCCAAGCCCGGGAAGGTGTCAATCTGAAAGACGCCCGACCGGTACCGGGCGGCTGCGGCACTAGCGGCGGTCCTCGTCCGGCAGATTCCACTGCAGCGGCCCTGCACGGGATTTGTTCCCACACCTTCACTGTGGTAAGGTCTAGCCTGGAGCGGTGTTGATGGATCTGCGAGCCAGACTACATGAAGGACTGTTTCTGATGGACGGGGCCATGGGCACCCAGATCCAGGCGTCCCGGGTCGCCCCCGAGGCATGGCTCGACCGGCCCGGATGCAATGAAATCCTCAACCTCTCGCGCCCGGATCTGATTGCAGATATCCATCGCCGGTATCTGGAGACGGGGTGTGATGCGGTGGAAACCAACTCCTTCGGCGGTTCCCCGCTGACCCTGGCGGAATACGGTCTGGAGGACAAGGCCACCGAGATAAACCGGTCCGCCGCACGGATCGCCCGGGAAGTGGCCGACGAGCTGGCCACCGCCGAACGTCCGCGCTTCGTATTCGGCTCAGTAGGGCCCGGCGCCCGGCTGGCATCACTCGGCCAGGTGCGCTTCGAACAGCTACGCGGCGCTTACCGCGTGCAGATCGAGGCGCTGCTCGAAGGGGGCTGTGATGGCATCATCGTGGAAACCTGCCAGGACCCGTTACAGATCAAGGCCGCCGTGATCGCGTTCCGGGAGGTGACGGGTGGAGACCGCGGTGTGCTGCTCTATGTCTCGTTCACCATCGAAACTTCGGGGACCATGCTGGTAGGCACGGACGCGTCTACGTTGCTGGCGGTGGTGGAGCCGTTGAGAGTCGACATCCTGGGCATCAATTGCGGCACCGGTCCGGGGCCGATGCGGGTTCACTTGGATACCCTGGCCGCCGAGTGGCCGGGGTTCCTGGCGGTGATGCCCAATGCCGGGCTCCCGGTCCTCCGTTCGGGCGTGGTGACTTATCCGTTGCCGCCAGCCCAGTTTGCGGCTGAAACAGCGGCGCTGGTAAGAAAATGCGGCCTCAACGTGGTGGGCGGCTGCTGCGGCACTACACCGGAACC
>DTYT01000287.1 GCA_012961745.1 Kiritimatiellia bacterium
ATCACCAGGATTCACCACGAACAAGTTGCCCGTATTGGGGTTCACTGCCAGACCAGCGAAGACCTGGTGAAATCAGCAATGATCCGGGCCCTGATTCCGGGAGGCGGCCACCTCTACCTCGGCGAGACCGCAACGGCGCTCGGCTATGCCGGAACCATGGGCGCATTGGCAACCGCAGGGTGGTGGCTGGAGAGCCGCAACGACTCCCTCAATCGGCCCGACGAGGTCAACAGCTTCTATCTTCTTGCAATCAAGGAGTGGGAACTCAGTTTTTTCACCACCTATCGCAATGCACATCGCAATTCCGGGCTCAGCCTCCAAGCCGCAGGCATCGACCCCACACCCGTCCCTCAACTGGTGCTCGCGCCCTTCCGCCGGGAAAATCTGTTTGACGGGGCGGTTCTGGCGGCCGCCGGTCTGGCACTCGGCCTGGTGGCCGCGTCCTCTGCAGGAGAACGGCACCGCTTCGACGCCGTAAGCCGGGTGGGCATGCTCGGCACGACTCTTCGCCGTAACGAGGCACTTGCACTCTACGGCGCGGATACCCTCTGCCTTTCGTTGGCCGCCGCGACGGCCGAGGAAGCCTTCTGGCGCGGGATTCTTCACAATGAGCTGGAAGCCGCACTGGGACCCCGGCGCGCACTACAAGCCAGCTCCATCCTGTTCGGTCTGGCCCACCTGGTGGACCTCGACGGGTCGCTCTCTATCGGTCGGGCGGCTTTCGGTACCGCAGCCGGGTGGTACCTCGGCTCTCTTTTCCAGGCGGACCGCCACCGGTTGGCGCGGCCGATCGCCGCGCACTTCTGGTATGACTTCACCGTGATGTTCGCGGGATTCCTGCTCGACCCGGATGATAACCCCTTGGGAGTGAAGGTGAGCTTCCGTTACTGACTCACCGGTATTCCATCTGCCCCCGCGCGGCGTACCCGGAATGAGGCGCACGCGGCCCGGCCGGATAAGACTCCGCACTGCCGGCGGTCTTTCTTCGCTGCGTAGTGACCGATAATCGAGTACACTGCGGTTACCGATGGGCGTCTGTTCCATCTGCGGGCACTCCGATCCCCTGATCTCCAGGGAGCTGGGAATCTGTCTGGAATGCATTCGCCGAAAACCCGCCGAGGCGCGCCGCAGGGCCCTGCATGTTCACCGCCGTACCCGGAAGTATTTCGGCCTGGAACCTTCACCTCCCCGCGCAGACAGCGGAATCCCCTGCCACCTTTGCGCCAACCTTTGCCGCATTCCGGAAGATCGCCCGGGGTACTGCGGCGCACGCCGGAACGAGCACGGAAAGCTGGTGGGTGCCACGGAAAGTCTCGCCAACGTCTCATGGTATCATGATCCCCTGCCCACCAATTGCGTAGCCGACTGGGTATGCCCCGGCGGCTCCGGTGCCGGCTATCCGCGTTTCGCCCACTCCCCGGGACCCGAGCGCGGATACGACAACCTCGCCGTGTTCTTCCACGCCTGTACCTTCAACTGTCTCTTCTGCCAGAACTGGCACTTCCGGTACGATACACTCCATCCCCGCATCCGCCGCGCCGAGGAATTGGCCGACGCCGTGGGAAAGCGAACCGCCTGCATCTGCTTTTTCGGTGGCGATCCCGCCGCCCAGTTCCCTTTCGCCTTGGAGGCCGCCCGCATTGCGCGCCAAAGAGCTCAAGGCCGCATCCTGAGGATCTGCTGGGAAACCAACGGCTCCCTGTCACCCTCCTGCTTGGAGCGGATGCTGGATATCTCCCAGGAGTCCGGCGGGTGTCTCAAATTCGATCTCAAGGCATTCGATGAAACCCTACATCTGGCACTTACCGGCGTCCCCAATCGCCGTACTCTGGCGAACTTCCGCCGTGCGGCCCGGCGGGCGAAAGAACGTCCTGATCCGCCCCTGCTGATTGCCAGCACGCTGCTGGTGCCGGGCTGCGTGGACGCCCGTGAAGTACAGGCCATTGCCTCATTCATTGCGGAACTGGACCCGAACATCCCCTACAACCTGCTTGCCTTCCACCCCGACTTCCTCATGCAGGACCTGCCCGTGACCGGACGCGAGCATGCCTTCCGCTGCCGGGAGGCAGCTCGATCCGCCGGACTCCTGCGCGTTGTCCTGGGCAACGCGCACCTGCTCGGTGCCGGTTCCTGACTAGCGATCGATCTTCTGCGGCCGGGACCGGATCGGCAGCATGCCCCCTCCTGAAACGCAACGCCCGGCGCAGTACTTGCCCCTTCCCGGGGGCGACTTTCCACCACCGGCGCCGACCGGAATCCTTTCCTCACGGTCA
>DTYT01000288.1 GCA_012961745.1 Kiritimatiellia bacterium
GAAGACCGGACGCCCCTGGCTGAGCGCGGCATCCGCGGTGATCAGCGCCCCGCTGCCGGGACCCGCCTCCACCACCAGCACCCCGCGCGACAGGCCACTGATCACGCGGTTGCGATAAGGGAAAGTGCTCCGGTCCGGATCTCTTCCCAGAGGATATTCACTGACCACCGCGCCCTGCCGCGCGACATCCTGTGCCAGTTCGGCCGCCTCCGGCGGCGATATGCGGTCCAGGCCGCAGCCCAAAACCGCGGTAGTCCGGCCACCCGCCTTGAGCGCCCCGCGGTGAGCAGAAGAGTCGATCCCACGGGCCAGGCCGCTTACGACAGTCAATCCCGCCCGGGCGAGGGCGAAACCGAATCGTTCCGCTACTTCCCGCCCGTACAGCGTACAGCGTCGCGAGCCGACAATCGCCAGCGCGTTCCGGTCACGCTTGTCCAGCTGCCCGCGCACATAGAGGGCAAGGGGGGGATCCGGTATCCGACGGAGAAGCTCTGGGTATTCCGCATCGGCCCAGGTTATGATCCGGGCGTTCAGCCGCCGCGCCCGCGCCTCTTCCGCCGCGGGATCCCCGCGTTCAGCCGCCTCCCGTATCGCCCGAACGCATTCCTCACCAATTCCGCGGACCGCTTGAAGCCGGAGCGGATCCGCCTGGAATACCGCCGGGGCGGATCCCAGCTTCCCCACCAGGTTCCGGGCACGTACCGGCCCTATCTGCGGGATCATGTTTAAAAGGATATAGGCCTCGCGCTCGTTCATTTCCCCGGCTCGTGCCGCCGGCACCGTGACGTCCGCCCCCGCCGCACGGGGAAAAGGTCCATCTGCGGCTCCCGAAACAGGTCGTATCGCTTGAGGATGCGCAAGAGCTGCAGCAGTTCCGAGTGGTCATAGATACGGTCCCGCTCCACGTACCCGACCAGTTCCAGCAGCATGGTCCGGAAAAGGATCACCCCGTCCACGCCCTTCTCCCGCAACATATGCAGCGTCTTCTTACTCAATTGGGCCGAAGCCGGAAGATCCGACAGGCAGACGATCCGACTCACCGCACCCTTCCCCACCAGCCTTCCGGCGGCCCTTACCACCTCCCTCTCGCCGACCTCCGCCAGCTCCGGCGAAAACTTCAGCACCGCGGGGGTGATGCGCTCGCTGTGCCAGCCGTGAACGCTGACGATGCCACGGGTCACCGCCCTCACATCGGATGAGTCCCACAGAATCCGCCCCGCGCGCGAGCGGCGCGCGGGCGACGGATTCCAGACCACCAAATCGATCTGCTCCACCGCTTCCTTGTGCCGCGCCTGCACGCGGTACTTGGTCGGTTGCCGCACCAGGAATCCCAGGGACTCGAAGTACTCTCTGACGATCTGTTCGCTTACCGCCATGCGCGCCTCCTCCCGGCAACCCGGCCTATGCCTGACCCAGCAGGCGGACCCAGGTGCGTTCCAGCACCGACTCCTCCACCACGCAACCGCGTTCCGCCTGGCCGACCGCGCGGATCAGTACCCACCGCACCTCTCCCCCTCTTCCCTTCTTGTCCACCCCCACCGCGCCGCGCACCTCCGCCCACCGTAACTCCGGCGGGCACACCGGCAATCCCAGAGACGAAAGCACATTGCGAATGCGGACGGCTTCCCTTTCCGGGAGTCCCAGTACCTCGACCGACAGCAATGCCGCGAACACCATGCCAACGCTCACCGCCTCCCCGTGTAGCATGCCACGATAGGCACACACCTTCTCGACGGCATGGCCGAGGGTGTGTCCGAAGTTGAGGATCTCCCTCAGTCCCGCTTCACGTTCATCGGCTTCCACCACCTGCGCCTTGACGGCGCAGCAGGCGGCGATCACTTCCGTCAGCAGGCACTCGTCCCGTGCCAACAACTCCTCAATGCGACCCTCAACTTCCGCAAGCAGTCCCGGGGAGCGGATCACGCCGTACTTGACTACCTCCGCCAGCCCCGCGGCGTACTCGCGCTCCGGCAAGGAACGCAGCGTCGCCGGGTCGGTGACCACCAGCCTCGGCTGATGAAAGGATCCTACCAGATTCTTCCCTTGCGGCAGATTCACCGCGGTTTTTCCTCCCACCGAACTGTCCACCATGGCAAGCAGCGAAGTCGGAACCTGCACCAGGTTGATCCCGCGCAGGAAAGTCGCAGCCAGGAACCCGGCCAGATCACCTACCATCCCCCCGCCGAGGGCTGCCACCGCCGAGTCCCGGTCGAGTCCAACGCTCACCGCACGCGAATACAGATCGCTGACTACCGGCAGACTCTTGCTTTGCTCTCCCGCCGGAACCTCGGCCTGTGCCACGGTAAAGCCGGCGGCCTCCAGGCACCGAGCCGTCCTCTGCGCGTACAGCGGTCCCACGTTGGAATCGCTCACCACCAGGACCCGGCAAGGCTGCAGCACATCACGGCACCGATCGCCGAGTTCATCAAGGATGCCCGCCCCGATGTGAATGGTGTAGGAACGTTCACCCAGGTTGACGTGTACCTGCCGTCTCATGGCTTTCCATGCAACCGCCGGTCCGGCTCTCCTGTCAATCCCCTTTTTCCCCTGGCGAGGGAAGAAGGTGTTTCATGTGTAAGGGCCTGCTCGAGGGGGGACCTCGGTCAAAATGCCCCGAAGAAGATGCTGGTGAAGGTTGTCAGCGGCGTGTTCTCCCGGAAATCGTCCACCGCCGCGCGCAACTCGGAAAGCAACTTGCGGGCTTCCTCGTAAAGCTCCTTGTCCTGTACCAGCTTGCCCAGCGTGCCATCACCTGCGTTCACCTTCTGCGCAATCTCCCTCAGCGCCGCAGCGGTGGCGCTGATCTCCTCGTAAAGGGTGTCGTCCTCCGCCAACAGGTGGCCCAGCATCCCCTTCCCCGCCTTCACCCGGCCGCTGACCTCACGCAGGTCGGCTACTATGCGCCGCAGGTCCTCTCCCATCTGTCGGTCGCTTACCAGTACCCCCAGGACCCCCTCTCCCTCGCGGACCCGCTGCGTGATCTCCCGGAGATTTTCCACCGTCTCCTGCAGGTTGTCGAGCACCCCCCCCTCCTCCAGCGCCTGGCGGATCGAATTGACCACCTCGGTAGCCTCCTCTATGAGGTCCGCTGGAGGCGACCCCTGCAGAACAGTGCCCTCCGGCAGCAGAGGAGCGTCCGACGTCCCTTCGTACAGGTTTAGATAGCGCCCGCCCAGGATCGAGGATGGAAGTATCTCGGCGCGGTAGTCGGTATGCAGCACCGGCTTGACGTCCAGGCTGGCGGTAAGCAGCACCCCGTCCTCGATGACCTCCAGGCGCTTGATCCGCCCCACACTCACCCCCCTGAGGTACACGTTGTCACCCTCGCGCAGGCCCATGACGTTGCTGAACTTGACGCGCACGAAGTAGTTGGGCCTGAAGATATTCTCCCGGCTGAAAATAATGGTAAAGAATGCCAAGGCCATAAGCACCATAAAGGTGAAGGCGCCTACCATCATCTCCATGGAAAATTCTCGTAACCTGCTACGCCGCATGACCGTCTCCGCTGTTTTCCTCCTCGAACTCCCATGGTCCGCTCTTGGTTATATATTGCGATTCCAGGAAGCTCTGCACAATCTCATTTCCCGCCTTGAGGAACTCCTGGGGAGCAGCGACCTCCACAATCCGGCCGCCGTCCATCATGGCGATGCGGTCCGCAATCGCCAAAGCACTGTGCAGGTCGTGGGTCACCAGCACGCTGGTCACCCCCAGCTCCTTGTTGAGGCGGTAGACCAGGCGATCAATAGTGCGGGCGGTCACCGGATCGAGACCGGAAGTAGGCTCGTCATAAAGCACGATCTCCGGTTCCATCACGATGGCCCGCGCCAGCCCCGCCCGCTTCTGCATCCCCCCCGACAGCTCCGCGGGGTACTTGTCGAAGGCGTCATCCAGCCGTACCATCTTCAGCTTCTCCCTCACCACCCGATCGACTTCTTCCGCCGACATGCGGGTGTGCTCCCGCAGCGGAAGCCCCACGTTGTCCCCCACGGTGAGCCACTGCAGCAGCGCAGCGCTCTGGAAAAGCACCCCGAACCGCCGGCGAATACGCTCCAGACGCGTTCCCGTCGCCTCGCTGACCACCTCATCCCCCACCCACACCCGCCCCGCATCCGGAGTGAGCAGCCTGACCATGTGCTTGAGGGTCACGCTCTTGCCGGCTCCGGACGCGCCTACGATGGCAAAAATCTCCCCCGGCCGGATTTCGAAGCTCACGTTGTCCAGCACCTTCTTGCCGCCCAGGTACTTAGTCACTCTCTGGAAGCGGATCATCGGTAGAAAAGCCGCGTAAGCATGTATCCCACCATGAGGATGCAAAGAAAGGAAATCACCACCGTTTTCCGCGTTGCCCGGCCCACGCCCACCGCCCCCTCCGTGGTGGCAAATCCCTGGTGACAGGCCACCGTCACGATGATTACTCCGAACACTGCCGCCTTGAACAGCCCCACGTAGAGATCCTTGTTCTCGGCGAACCGCGTAGCATTGTCGAAATATGCGGCGAAGGAAACCCCCAGTTGAGTGTAGCCCACCACCGCACCCCCCACGATACCGATGAGATCGGCGTACACCGTCAGCACCGGCATCATCACCAGCAAGGCAATCAGGCGCGGCGTCACCAGGAAACGTACCGGATTGATGGACATCAGCTCCAGCGCGGCTATCTCCTCCGACACCATCATGGTGCCCAACTGAGCCGCATAGGAAGATCCCACGCTGGCCGCTATGATCAGCGCCGACATGAACGGCCCCATCTCCCGCAGTATGGTCACCGTCACCGCGGTGCCGATGTAGACTTCCTGCCCGAACCGCCGCAGCTCCAGCCCGGTCTGCAGCGCCAAGATCATGCCCGTGAAAAGCGCCACGATGGAAAGGACCCCTAAGCTCTTTATACTTGAGAAATACATTTGGTACACAGTCTCGTGAAAGAGCCTGGGACGGAACAACAGGCGCGCATAACCGAAGCCCTCCACCGTCATCATCACCGCCCGGCCCACTTGCCGGCACCCCAGCAGTACGCGCCGGCCCAGTGAGGCGATCACGTTCGCCGGCGGCTCAAAGTACTCTGGCTCGTGGATGACGATGGCCTCACCCTCCCAGGCGGATCACATAGAGCAGGCGCAACCCGCAGCGGTTTCCGCGGCGCTCGTATCCCAGCAGCCCCTTGAGAATATTCCAGCGCAGCAGCCCCGCTCCGGCCCTTTGCCTTTCCATATCAAATAGCGGAAAGATGGACCAGTAGCAACTGGTGCGGCCGCGACGCTGGTGGCGGTAGATTCCCCATAGCAGTTCGCTCTCGGCGCATTCTCCGTCAGCCCGGTACTCGTAGATCGTCCATAAGCGCGCCCAGGATCGTTCCACTGGCGGAGTGTCCTTCAGCGGCCACAACTCCAGCAGACGCAGGCGCCGCTCGGCCGCCTGGCGCCGGTATGAAATAAGCGGCCACAACTTCCAATACCGTGATTCCACCACCACCGCGCCGGTCCGGTTCGCGCCCGTGTCGGGTGAACCGGAATTCAGCTTTGTCCGGCGCACTTCCTCGTGGTAGAGAAACGGCAGAACCAACAGGCGGCGACACTCCCTGCCCGTCCGCTCTATGCGCCAATGCCACATGATGGGCCAAAGGGCAAACCATGACTGCACGGTCTTCGAACTACGCCGGCCCCACAACGGCCACAGGTAGAGCTTGTCCACGTCCCCCGAACTCCACTGGAAAAAGGGCCAGGGCGCGTAGACCAGGTTGAGTTTCTCGCCCCGGTGGAAACGAAAAAACGGGGGCAGTACCCACCACGATTCCTGGTCGCTCAAATTCAGGTGTCCCCATAAGGGAAAGAGGATATACCCGCCGCCGTGCGAGTGCGGGTAATAGTAGCGCACCGAGGTCCAGACCGGCCACATGACGAAACGCTTCTGGTAGGCCTTGTCTCTTCGGCTCACACCGAAGAAGGGAAAGATGCGGAAACGATATACACCTTCTCCCGTGGTGCGCGACATGATCGGCCAGAGGAAATTGTGGGTGTCGAGATCGTTCTTCTGGCTGTGGGAATACAGCGGAAACAGGACGAAAAACACACGGTCCAGCCCGAATATCTCATGTATGGACCCCAGCAGGGGAAACAGGGCCCGGTACCGTGCACCGGCACGGTCACGTCCCTGGAAAAGGATCGGTAAAAGCCACGTCCGCCGGCGGCTGCGCGGATCGGCGATATCGTCCACCTGCCGCCAGAAAATCAGCACGCGATCTATCTGTTCCCCCTGAAAGATCCGCCTGCCCGCCAGCGGCCAAAGGTAGTCGCAGGTCGTCTTCCCGTCTACCTGGTCCACCGCCCGCGCATAGATGGGGCGCAGGGCGACGAACGCGCGATCTGCCTGGTCCACCCGTTCCCACACCGGCCCGGCTGCCCTGACATGGCGGCGCTCGTCCTCCCGCCATACCGCTGCGGCCGGTCCCCAGTCGCTCACCGGGGCCGTACAGTGTGCCGCTCTGACCGTCGCGGCCGCCGCCAGCCACGCTGCCACCAAGCTGATTGTGGTGGACCACCGCTCAGTTTTCATTAGCGTCTCTTGCTCAAAAACTCATACGCCGACCCTATATCCGCCGCAATTCAAAAACCTGCTGCATTCAGGCCTCGTGCGGCGAAGCGGGTATTGATTAGTGATTGACCCGCGCCCCCGGCGTTGGATGCGCTGCCGGTCTCGCGGGAAGATCTGTCATGCCCACTGCCCGCACGCGCGCGCAATTCCGGACATGGCCTGAAGATGCCCGCCCTTGGGGTGTGGGACCACACGTTACAAAGTGTGGTCTGCGGCATGCCCGGCCCTCCTCCGCCGTCTCCCCTCAGAGATGTTATCTCACACTTTTAAAAGTCCGAGATGCGCAAACACATTCAAGGGAACATTGCACCCGAACGCCATCCCTGCCACGACGCCACGGCCTTCCGGGTCTGCTCACACTTTATAAAGTGCGGGTCGAAGCCTCATCCACCCGTCTCACCCTGCCAGGCCTCCCCCTCAAGCCCCCTCAGCGTTATACCCCCGCCGGACGCCGGGCCTCCCAGCCATAGGCCACATAACGCCAATCAATGCGCTCCCCCTCCAGGAGGAGCACCCCGAACCCCTCCCGGGTACCATACCATGCGCCGCGCCACCACTTCCCGCACACCGCACCACCGGTGATGAAAGTCACCCCACGCCAGCGCACCATCTCGTTCACATGCAGGTGTCCCTGCAACACCAGGACCAGGTTGCGCCCGCGAAACAAGGCCAGAACCTCCTTCCCGTTCTCCACAACCCGGTTGGGAGGCGCCGCCGCCGTACCCCGTCGCGTGGCCTGGTAGAACGCAGTGAGCAAAGGCATGTGCGATACGACCACCACCGGCGTGTCAAAGTGCAGCGACGCGACCTCCTCGCGTAACCAGTCCAGTTGTTCAGGAGGGATCCGGCCGTGATAGCGGAAGCGGTCGCGAGTGACCTGTACCGGATCAAGAAACAGGAAACGATACCCGGCCAGCGTTACGCCGTAGTACGTACGCGCGATCCCCATCCTTTCACGGAATTCCCGGCGGGGATCCGGCTCGGCAACCGCGTCGGGAGGATCCGCCCCCACCAGATCGTGATTCCCAATCGCCGCGAACACGTCCGTTCCCAGGGAACGCTGAAAACTCAGGTAAAGATCCCAGCGAGCACTAACCTGGTCCGCAGTGCGATCGAAGCCTTCAGTTATCAGGTCACCCCCCGCCACTACGACTTCCGGCTCCTGGGCCCGAACGGCGGCCCCAGCCCTCTCCAAAGCCCGCGGGACACCCCACTCAAGCCGCGCATGGACGTCCGTCAGGAACACGAGCCGCAGCCGCCGTCCACTGCCGCCAATCGGCAGGATTGCCCGCGCCGGCCAGCCCAGGCAGGCCCACGCCCCCCCGGCCGCGACCAGCTTCAGGAACTCGCGGCGACTGACGCCCCCCAGAACCGTGCTGGACCTTCTGCCCTTCACGCTCCACGCCCCGCACTCTTGCGCGCTACCCGGCCCAGTACCATATCCGCCGCCAACAGAAATGCCAGTATCGCGCCTCCCACCAGGACCACCTGACGCCGCGAAAAAAAGGTTATCAGGTGATTGGAAACGATGCTTTCGAAATCCCGCCACCCGGAAGCCAAGTGCTCCAGCTCGCGGAGCTGGATTTCCGGCAGTGCCCGGCCCGAATACCGCAGGGTCTCCGGGAAGTACTTTTCCAGGATCCGATTCTCCGACCACGCCACCCGGGCGTGAAAGGCCGCGTCGGCCGAATCAGCCCGATGCTCCGGCAGTACACTGAGGTAATAATTGCGCCGGATAAGGTGCAGCCCCGCCTCGTGGAGGAATGGGTCCACCGCCGCAGATACCGCCTTGCGAAACCGCGAAGACGATCCCAACACCCGACATTCCCGCAGTGCGCGGCCGGTCTCGCGGCCGCGCTCCCGGTCCATCGCACGCAACCTTTCCGGCGCGAACCGCGAATAGAATATCCCGATCTCGGGGTCGACGATACGACAGCCGTACTCGGCAAGCATGCTCTCCGAGTGCAACAGGAATTTCAGTCCGGTCCATTGGGCATACCGGGCGATGAGATCTGGCGTGCTGACCAGGCAGAAAAGCAGCCCGACCACCGCCGCCCAGCCCAGGCGGCATAGCAGCCGCCAGGTCGGCAACCGCACCGCCGCGCGCAACCCGTCCGGCCGCAGGCCGAGTCCCAGTGCCGCCACGCCCAAGGCAACCCCCACCGCGTTCATGGCGATATCCCGCAGATCCCAGAAACGGCGCGGCGCCAACCACTGCAGGATTTCGTCGAACGTCCCCAGGACGGTGCCCGCCAGAAGCGCCGCCGCATAGGCGGCCCGGTTGGGGTGCGTCCGGCCAAACGCCAACACCAGCAGCACACCGAGGACGCCGTACTCAAGGAAATGAATCGCTTCTTCGGGACTCAGCCGCAGACCGGAGGCCAGCCGGTAGTATACCAGCCCCACAACCGCAATCCATGCGTGGCGCGGCCGCAGCCGGCCCCAGGATGACCTCACCGCCACCAGCAGCATGCCGCCCAGTCCCAGCGTGATGCCCATATACACCACGTACTGGAACTGCTGGCGCCCCCAGTGCTCCCCAATGAAGGTCTGAACCCGGCGGGCGACGGGAATGGTGAGGTAGATCACCGCGGTCCATAGAAAGACCGCAATCCACAGGATTTTCCTGCGCCGGTCCACCAGCGCGCGCAGTTTCTGATCCGATGTCACCCGAACACGTACAGCGGGACTGACCTTCATTCCACCGGCGCGGTGTGCGCAGCCAGCTCCTGGTTGTCCGCCAGTAACGAGCGCGCCGCATCTACGAGTTCTTTGCGCCTGAAGGGCTTGGTCAGGAGGACGTCCGGCTGCACCTCGTCAAAGCCCCGGTTTCCCGAGTGGCCGGGCGGGAATCCAGTGACCACGATCACCGGCAACTGCGGATTCGACCGCTTGATCTCCGACAAGGTGTCCACCCCGTGCTGCCCGGGCATCACCAGATCCAGCACCACCAACGCCACCAAGTGGTTCTCGGTGAGTATGTGCAGCGCCTGGTACCCGGTGGATGCCTGGAGAATGGGCATCTGGAGGCACTCCAACGCGCGCATCACCACCATTCGGGACAGGTGGTCGTCGTCCACCACCAGCACGCCCGGCTCGTCGGCCCCCTTTCCGGTCTCAGCCGTCTGCCGACGGTCAATCCGGGCCATTTCGCGTACCTCCGGCGGGACGAACATGCCATGTTCCAACATGAACTCCTCCAGGTCCATGGGGCGGATCAGGTATCTGCCGCCAGGAGTACGGTAGTACTTCAGTTTGCCTTCCCGGATCCAGTAACAGATCGTATTGCGCGAGACGCCACAATAGACCGCCGCTTTCGGTGCGGACAACAGCGTCGGTCCGGATGGCTCCTTTGCGCGCGCTCTCAACTCGGCCTACTTCTACGTTCTTCCCCCTTCCGGGGGCGCCCTGCCCGATTCCACTGCGAGGCGGTACAACTGCTGCGCAATTCTATCAGTGAGCATCGCCCATGTAAACCGCCATTTCCAGTTGCCCCCCACTGTGCCAGGATAGTTCATACGCGCCTCTGAGCCCAACCCCATCACATCCTGCAGGGGAACGATGACCGTTCCGGCACGCGACTGCATCAGCACACGGATGAAATCCCAGTTGATACGGCTCCCGTCACTGTGCAGGTATCGCAACGCGCGGCGACGTTCCTCCTCGATCCGTTCCCGCGTGCGGCGTTCCCCCCGCCGCCGGCGCCCGCTGAACCACCCGATGATGGTGTCGTTGTCATGGGTTCCGGTGTAAGCCACACAGTTCTCCGTGTAATGATCCGGACGGTGTTCCTCTCCGTCCTCGTCTCCAAAACCGAATTGCATGATCTTCATGCCGGGAAACCCGTAGCGCTCGCGCAGGGCCACTACGTCCGGGGTGATGATCCCCAAGTCCTCGGCTATGATCGGCAGGCGGCCCAGTTCTTGGAGCAGCACGTCGAACAGCTCCGCGCCCGGTCCCGGCACCCAGCGCCCGTTGATCGCGGTCTTCTCCGCGGCGGGCACCTCCCAATAGGCCTGAAAGCCGCGGAAGTGGTCTATGCGCACAATATCCACCAGATGCAGCATGCGCCGCATTCTCTGGATCCACCATCGGTATCCCGTGCGCCGGTGCGTCTCCCAGCGGTAGAGCGGGTTCCCCCACAACTGGCCCGTGGTACTGAAGTAATCCGGAGGAACGCCGGCCTGCACGATCAGTCGCCCACGGCAGTCCACGAAGAACAGCTCCGGATGCGCCCAAACATCCGCGCTGTCATGGGCCACGAAGATGGGCAGGTCGCCGATGATGCGGATGCCCCGGCGGTGACAGTGGGCGCGCAGCCTGCGCCATTGCCGGTCGAAGAGGAATTGCAGGATCCGGGCATGCCGGATGCGGCCCGCAAAGCGTCTTCGCGCAGCAGACAGGGCCCCCGGCTTGCGCCGGGCCAGCTCCTGCGGCCACGCGGTCCACGGCTTGGAGTCGCAAGCCTGCTTGAGCGCCCAGAAGAGCGCGTAATCTTCCAGCCAATAGGCATTTTCCCGGCAGAATTTCTCGAAGGCCGCCTTGATTGGCGGAGCCGCCCGACGCTCGAACATGCGGCAGACCGATCCGAGCACCCGCATCCGCACGGGTATGGCTTTTGCGTAGTCCACTTCCCTTTCCGGGAGGCAGGGGAAATCCCGCAGGATACGCCCCGAAAGCAATCCGTCCTCCACCAGATCGTCGAAACTGATCAGGAGGTGGTTTCCGGCAAAGGTGGAAAGGGTGGAATAGGGCGAATCGGCGTAACCGGTGGGTCCCAGGGGTAGCACCTGCCACAGGCTCTGGCCCATATTCTTCAACTTCTCGGCGAAGCGGCGGGCATGGGGCCCGAGTTCCCCGATGCCCCACGGTCCAGGCAGCGAGGTAATGTGTAAGAGGATTCCCGCCTGACGATTTCCCGTTGTCATAATCATGATGCTGAACCGCTTGAC
>DTYT01000289.1 GCA_012961745.1 Kiritimatiellia bacterium
CAATACCCGCCGGAGGCGGGACGACTTCGCCCTGTTGCTGGGCGGCGTAGCCGGGATCAAGTATTTCATCGCCGAACACATCGCCCTGGATATCGCCCTGAATCTGGAATGGGCGTCGGACGATATCTACCCCTCCCACGGTGGCTTCGAGAACACCGACGCACGGATCAGTCTGGGACTCCGGTTCTTTTTCTAGCCGCCGGGCCTATTCGGGCAACCGGGTGTTCAGCCGGTAGAACCGGGTATGCAGGGAAGGATCGTTCGGATCCGGCTCGGTGGTTGAGCCGTCATCCACCCACTCGTAGGTCTGCTCGACCGAAACCGTGATCGGATCCGGCGTGGCGTTGGACCACGTCGCCTCCACCAACTCGTCGTTGGCGTACCAGATGCGGTACTGCCGCCGCGGTCGGGCCTGGAAGCGTATGACGATCCCGGTGGGGGCATTCCGGCCGGAAAGGCACGAGAAGTCTGCTGCTGAAGCGGGGTCCGTGCCGGCGATGTATTCCTCGACGTTCAGGACGCCGTCACCGTCATAATCCTGCCCTGCGTCCGCAGCGTTGGTGGGGCTCAGGAAAGCGTACTGGTCCTCGTACGAATTGGGCATCCCGTCGCCGTCCCAGTCCGCCGGCCGGACGGTGAACCCCAACGCGAAACTGAAGCTCCCCGTACCGAAGATCTCGACTTGGTGCGTCTGGGCCTGGTTGCGCATCGCAACGGTATCGAAATCGACTCCCTTGGCAGGATCGTCATCGGTGGCCAGCGCATTGAACTGCGCTGCGTGGGGGCCGTCCTGGTAGGCCAGGGAAACCTCGGCGCGGTTGTAGTAGGTGGTATTGACCAGGTACATCACCCCACCGGTATGATTCTCGGGACCGAGGTGAGTCTGCCCGTAAAGCAGCAGTCCCCAGAGATCGGGCGCGAACCCGTTCCGCACGTAAAGGACCCCGTTGCTCAAGGCACCCCCCAGCTCATAGGAAACTTCCAGGACGGACGCGTCCGCCTGCAGGGTGACCGCCTTGCGCACGCAACCGTCCGTGGAGACCATCAGCCAGCCATCGCCCAGATTGGTGAAGGCGAAATCCATATTCACGTATTGCAGCGTGCCCTGACCGTTGGTATCCACCGCCCACCAGTCCTTCAGGCAGGAGGTGCGATACGCCACCACCTCCCCGTTGGTCTCCACGCTGTAGGCACCTTCCTCTTCAGTGGAGGTGCCCGGGTAGGACACCGGGTTGCCGGCCATCTGGACCACCTCGCCGTTGAACAGATTGCGCCGCCACACCCCGATGATCCGCCCACCGCAGCGGCCGAATAGCGCCATCAGGCGGTCGTTGAAGAGCAGGAATTCATCCTCGCCGTCCAGGTCCACATCGGCGTTGGTGGCGACCACGCTTCCCGCATAGAACCCGGAGTCGGCGTCCGCCGCCCACTGGTCCACCCGCTCATAGATGGCCGCCAAGCGTGACTGGGACTGCGCGCGCCGGGCGAATTCAGCGATCAGCATGTAATTGGTGTCCTCATAGACGTAATCGCCGGTGCTGTACCGCAGCAGCTCGTACTCGTTGGTCTGATTATGGAACGCGGTTTCAAACGTAGAGGCGTGGAACACCGCCCGGGCCAACTTCTGCAGGCCGGTCGATCCCATGCCCATGACCGCGTCCCAGGCCTGTGAAACGATGCCCCCCGTGTAAAGCATCCCGTATGATTGGGTAACCGTCACCCCGGGGGTGATCTCGAAGCGGCTGGTGGACAATCCCTCCTCGTACTGCGATCCCAGATACCAATTGTCATAGTTCTCCTCGGTGGCATGATGCAACCAGTTGTGGGCCACCTTGGAACGCGTCGCGCTGCCCCGCTGAACCACTTCCCAGAAATCCCCGGCCTCGTCGCCGGTAATATCGATCTCGCCGTTGGCGATCTGTTCCAGCGAAACCACCCTTACCCAGGGGTGGTTGGCCAGCCAGCGCAGGTTGAGGTCATAGGCGTCGGCGTAGGCGTCGGTCCCGAATTCCTCCCACCAGGCCGCCGGTCAGCACCCCGATCACCAGGGCCACCACCACCTGGGGGCCCTGGGCGGGTTGGGACCCGGGCGGTGTTGCTCCCTCCACCCCCGAGGTGGGCACGGGCGATGAGGCCGGGGCAGGGGAGGTTTCGGTTGCCTTTGGGC
>DTYT01000290.1 GCA_012961745.1 Kiritimatiellia bacterium
CGGTGTTGGAGGGGCGCAGGTTGAACCACCAGTCGGCATACTCCACGGTAAGCCCGTCCAGCTCGGTGATCCGGCCGCCGCGGTAGCGTTCCTTCAGCCGCATCAACACTGCGGCGGCGTCCGCGACCTCGGAGTTGATCTCCCCGCTGGCGAAATAGCGTCTTACCGGCCGGACCAGTTCCGAAAGGGGCTGGGGGCAGGCGCTCACCAGGTTGGCGACACAGATCGCCGCCAGGGAAGAGCTTTCGGCGTAGTAATTCTCGCGGAAGTAGTAGTGGCCCGAGAGCTCGCCTGCAAAGAGTGCCCTTTTCTCCCTCATCTGCTGCTTGATGAAGGCATGCCCCACCCGGCACATCAGCGGCGTGCCCCCGTTTTCTTCGATCACTTCGCGGACCGCCCAGCTGCTGCGCAGGTCGTAAAGGATGGGACCCTTCTGCTTCTGCAGGATCATGCGGGCGATGAGCGCGGTGATGGTGTCCATGGGGATGATTTCGCCCTTCTGGTCGACGAACCCCACCCGGTCGGCATCCCCGTCGAAGGCCAGGCCGAAGTCATAGCCGCCCCGGCGCACCTTTTCCTGGAGCCAGCGGAAGGTCTCCGGCTTGAGCGGATTGGGCTCGTGGTTGGGGAAGGACCCATCCAGCTCGTCGAAGAGGGGATCGATCTCCATCAGTCCCTCGAGCACCTTGCCCTCGTAGATCCCCATGGCGTTGGCGTAGTCCACCACGATCCGCAGGGGACGCTTCAGGTCGGCAAAGGACCGGATGTGGGTGACGTACTCCGAGACGATGTCGTGGCGGGTGACCTTGCCCGGCCGGGGGGCCGGCGGCCCCAACGCGCCGCTGGTCACGATCTTTTCGATCTCCCGGATGCCGGTGGGGCCGCTGAGCGGGATAGCCTCCTGGCGGCACATCTTGAACCCGTTCCATTCCGCCGGGTTGTGGGAAGCGGTGATCATGATGCTGCCGTCGGCCCGCAGGCGACCGTCGGCGAAATAGGACATGGGGGTGGAACACAAGCCGAGGTCCACCACGTCGGCTCCCTGCTCGGTGAGCCCCCGGGTGAGGGCCGCGAAGATGGCATCCGAATGGGTGCGCATGTCGCGTCCCACCACTACCTTGCGGCAGCCGAGGAACTTGGCGAACGCGCGCCCGATCCGGTAGGCGATGTCGTCGGTGAGGTCTTGACCGTATATTCCCCGGATGTCATAGGCCTTGAAGATGCCCTCCATGTGCTCCTCCTGTGTCCGTTTGACTTGCCGCGCTCCGGTGGGAAACTTGTACCCGGGCCGGGGCAGGCCGTCAAGCGGAGGGCGGAGCCGTGCGCCGGTTCCGCGACCGAGATGAAGGCTCGAAGGGACAATACTACCGAGCGGGAGGAGGCGCCGTCGGCCGCTGGCGGGAGTACGGTCGTCACCCTGCCGCCGGAACCCGCCCGGGTGATGGTGGGCATGAGCGGCGGCACCGACAGTACCGCGGCGGTCATACGCCTGCTGGAAGCCGGCTGCCGGGTAGTGGGCTTGACCATACGGATGTGGAAAGGGTCCCGCTGTTGCTCGCTGGAAGACGAGCAGCGGGCTGCCGAGGCGGCCCGCAGTCTGGGCATACCCCACCTGGTAGTCGATGCCAGGGACCGCTTCTGCCGGATGGTGATCGAGCCGTTCGTGGAGGAGTACGCCCGGGGACGCACGCCGTCGCCCTGTGTCATCTGCAACCCGGAGATAAAGTTCAGCCTGGGAATCGCCCTGGCGGACGAACACGGTTGCCGGTATTTCGCCACCGGCCACTACGCGCGCCTCCGGCGCACCCCGGTGGAATGCCATCTGCTGCACGGAATCGCGCCGGAAAGGGACCAGTCCTACTTCCTTCACCGTCTGAAGCGGGAGCAATTGCAACGCGCCCTGTTCCCGGTGGGTGACTTCCGCAAGCAGCAATGCCGGGCACTGCTGGAGAAATACGGGTTGCGCGAGAAGGTCCGCCGCGAGAATCACGAGGTGTGCTTCGTGGCCGACGGCGACTATGCCGCGTTCGTGGAGCGCTATCGTCCCGAGTTGCGCCGGGAAGGGCAAATCGTGGACCGGGAGGGGCGGGTTCTCGGCCGGCACGGCGGTTTTCACCGCTATACCGTGGGCCAGCGTAAAGGGCTGGCGGTAGCCGCCGGGGAACGACTGTACGTGATCGCGCTGGACCCCGTGCGGAACCGGGTAGTGGTGGGTCCCCGGGAAGCCGCCCGGGGCGGAGGCTGCCTTCTGGAAGGGTTCAACTGGACAGGCGGGAATCCGCCGCAGCGCCGCTTCAGATGCCAGGTCCAGATCCGGCACCGGCACCCCCCGGTCCCGTCACAGATCGAGGTCCGCGGGCGTGGATCGGTGTCGATTCGGTTCACGCGAGCGCAGTTCGGCATTGCGCCGGGGCAGGCGGGCGTGTTGTATGATGGGGAGCGGGTCCTCGGCGGAGGGTGGATACGCGCAACGATTCAAGCCGGGCAAGGACCGGGGGAAGCGTGAAACCGGCAATCAATACCGCCGCCTGGCCGGCACCGCTGGCAGAGCGCATGCGCCGGCTGGGGGCTTCCCTGAACCGCATGGGTTCAGTCGCGGTCGGGTTCAGCGGGGGCGCGGACAGCGCTTTCCTCCTGGCGGTGGCGGCTGCCGAACTTCCCGGACGCGTACTGGCGGTCACCGCCGGGTCGCCGACTCTACCCCGTGCAGATGCCCACAACGCAGCGGATTTCGCGGCTCGTCTGGGGGTGGAACATGTCTGGATCCAGACCCGGGAGATGGAATCGGAGGAATTCACCAGCAATCCACCGCAGCGCTGCTACTACTGCAAGCGCGAATTGTTCTCCTCCATCCGGAGGGCGGCCGCTCAGCGGGGGATCCGCCACGTGCTGGAGGCCGGCAACGTTGACGACCTGGCGGACTACCGTCCGGGACGCCGCGCCCTGGCCGAGCTGGGAATAATCAGCCCGCTGGTCGAAGCCGGCTTCACCAAGCAGGATATCCGGGAGGCAAGCCGGCTCCTGGGGCTGGAGACCGCTGGGCGGCCGGCATCCGCCTGCCTGGCCTCGCGCATTCCCTACGGGCGCCGCATCACCGTGCGCGACCTGCGCATGGTGGACCGTGCCGAAGGGTTCCTGCGGGAGCTCGGTTTCACCCAGGTACGCGTTCGACACCACGGGGACCTGGCGCGCATCGAAGTCGAGGAACGCGAGATTCCGCGGCTGGCCGTGCCGGATATCCGGCGGCGGGTCGCGGCCGCCCTGCGCGCCTGCGGCTTCCGCTACGTGACGGTGGACCTTATGGGCTACCGGACTGGAAGCCTGAATGAAGGTTTGCCCGCCGGCTCCGGGTAGCGTATGATCGCGCAGCGGGTGGATACAGATCAATGACATGCCGGTGGTCCAAACCGCTTTCCACCTGCCTGCTGTCCTGCGCATGCCTGGCCATCCCTGCGGCTCGGTCACAGGAAGACCGGGTGAAGGAATCCACTCCCATCGTGCTCTACTCGGCATACGTGGACGCCGCTCGCCTGGAAAGAAAGGTTAAATCTCTGGAAAAACGCAATCGCGACCTGCGGGATGCAGTTACCCGGCTCAAGAGGCGGGTGCGGGTGCTCCTGAAGGAGAACGCGGCGGGCCGCAAGCGGCTCGACCGGGCACAGGAGCGGATAGAACAACTCGATGCCGAGCTGGCCGCGGTACGCCGGGACCTGAAGGCCGCCCGGCAGGCCCTGGTCTCGGTGGAAGCGGAGAACGCGGAGCTGGGGGCTACCAACCGGGCGCTGGCGGTCGCCCTGGTTGCGCGCTCCGCGGAGGTCGAAGACCTCCGGCGGGAAAATCGGTCCCTGGCCGGGCAAGTGCGGCGGTTGCGATCGCGCCTTGAAGCGGCCCGGCGGGAACAAGAGGCGCTGGAAAAGGAACGCGCGCACTGGAGACTGCAGGCCCAGGCCGCCGCGGTTTCCGGCGGCGTGGTCTCCGCCGC
>DTYT01000291.1 GCA_012961745.1 Kiritimatiellia bacterium
TAGGGCGGCACCCGCCGCACATGCAGGATTGCGGGCGATGCCGGTTTGTTGTATGAGATACGCCCATGAAGACCCGCGGATCGGAAAGCTCTTCCTCTCGCGGTCGCCGCCCGATTTTCACCCGCTTGGGACGGGCCTGTCAACTGGTGGTGAGCGAGGTGGCGGACCTGCGCTGGGTCCTTGACATGGATGAAGCGCTGTGGGTGGCCAACACGGTGCCGCTAATGTCGCTGCGGGCGGATCGTGCCTTTCTGGAATACGTGGATTGCGATCACGACGGCCTGATAAAGGCGGGAGAGCTGCGCGCCGCGATCCGGTGGACGCTGGATGTGCTGCGGGACTATTCGGGTCTGATGGAGGGAAGGGATGGGGTGGCCGAATCAGCCGTCGACGGCGACCATCCCGACGGCAGAGAAATACGCCAGACGCTTCGGCGGATCCGGGCCGCGGGGGGGACGGCGGATGGGGTCGTGACGCTAGCCCAGATACGCGAGGCGCACCGCCACTATGAGCGGCAGCCGGTCAGCGAGACGGGCGTCCTGCTGGCGGAAGCGGTGGAGGGGCGATTGCGGGAATTCGTGGAGGCGGTTATCGCAGCCACGGGCGGGAAGGAACATCCTGGTGGTGGAGCAGGACTCAGCCGGGAGCAAGTGGAACATTTCATCTCGCGGGTCTGCGCGTACCGGCTTTGGGCGGAGAAGGAAGTCGAGGCTGCGGAGCGGTCCGGGTTGGGGGAGGGAGCCGCGGCGGCTTACCGCGTCTATCGTGAAGTGGAGGGTATTCTGGACCGCTACTTCGCCGCCTGCGAGATGGCGGCCGTGGCTCCCTTCACGCGGGAATGGCTGTGGCCGCTGGTGGAAGGGGAGCGGGATAGGGTACGGGGGATGTCGGCTGCGGAATTGCGGGCCCTGCTGGGGAAGTGTCTGCCGGCGGAACCTCGGGATGACGGGGCACTGGTGCTGTCCGCGGTGGTGAACCGCGAGTGGCGGCCGCGGATCGAGCGTTTCTGGAAGAGCGTGGTCGAGCCTCTGATGGGTCCTGGTACTGGGGCGATAGCTGCCGAGCAATGGGCACTTATCAGGCGCCGGGTGCAGGAGTATGGGCGTTGGCTGGACGCCTGTCCGGCGCCGGAGCTGCGCGGCATTGAGGATCGCCTCCGGGATTATGTCCAAGCCGGCTACGGTGAGGAACTGGGTAGGTATTTCGAGCGGGGCGAGGCCACGGCCATCGACATGGAGGGATTGAGGAAGGCCGAGAAGCTGGCCCTGTACCAGCAGAACCTGGTGGCGTTGGTGAATAACTTCGTGAGTTTCCCCTACCTCTACGAGGCCGAACGGCGCGCGATGTTCGAAGAGGGCGAGCTGGTGATGGACGGCCGGATTTTCCGGCTGGCGGTGAGGGTTACGGACCGCGCGTTGCACAAGCAGGCGGCCTCCCGGAATCCTCTATTCACCATGTACGTTCAGATCCGGCGGGAACAGCCGCGGTCGGAGCTGCAGGTCGCGGTGCCGGTGACTTGGGGCACCCGCGGCAACCTGAGGCCGGGCAAGCGGGGTATTTTCCGACATGTCGACGGAAGCGAATGGGTCGCCGAGGTAAAGGAGATCGTGGACTATCCGGTGAGCCTGTGGGAGGCGGTAATGAGGCCTTTCCGGAAAATGGGGGAAGCGCTTACCCGCCGTTTCGAGCAGATGACTTCGACCGCGGAGCGGAAACTTGAGGCGGTGACGGCCGGCCGGGAGAAGGTGCCGGTAAGTTCAGGCATGGCTGCCGGAGGCATACTTGCCGGAGGGGGAATAGCCCTGGCGGCGCTGGGGTCGTCGGTGGCCTACATCGTGAAGACCTTGAGCGCGTTGAAATGGTGGCAGATGGTCAGCGGACTTGGAGCGGCGGTGGCGGCGGTGCTTCTGCCGGGAATCATCCTGGCGGAGCTGCGCCTGCGGCGCGCCGATCTGAGTTCGCTTCTGGAAGGTGTCGGCTGGGGTATCAATGCTCAAATGCGTCTTTCCCGCTGGCAGCGGAGATTCTTTACCTACCGCCCGCCATATCCCGCGGAAAGCCGGTTCATACCGACTCGGAATGTGCGTCTGATCGTACTGGGCGCGGTGGCGGTGTTGCTTCTGGTGGTGAAGTTGCTGCAAAGGGAATGGTTTCATTGATGGAACATGATGACTGTGCTTGAAGGGGCCTGCCAGGGAGTTTAATTTGGGGAGCTTCACCAGGGGACCGGCGGTCAGGTCCTGCTGCCCGATGGTGTAACGGCAGCACACGGCCCTTTGGAGGCCAGGGTCCAGGTTCGAATCCTGGTCGGGCAGCCATTTTCGATGTCCGCCGAGAGGTGAATTTTGGATTTCGTTTGGTGCCGGTTGTGTCATAGTGGTGGCCGGCGGGTACAAGGAGACTTCAGGGGTGTGAAGGAGGTCTTGATCCGTGAGCGTCTTTGAGGGACTGCTGGGTACCGAGCGAGGATGGGAGCTGAAGATCTTCGCGGGCAATGCCAACCGCGAGCTGGCCGAGAAGATCGCGCAGAAGATCGGCAGTCGCCTGGGGGAAGTAGATATCAAGCGGTTCCCCGACGGCGAGATCATGGTCCGCTACAAGGAGAATATACGGGGCAGGGATGTCTTCATCATGCAGCCGACCTGTCCTCCGCCCAATGAGAATCTGATGGAGTTGCTGATAATGATCGATGCCGCGCGGCGGGCATCCGCCAAGCGGATCACCGCGGTCATGCCATACTTCGGCTATGCCCGTCAGGACCGCAAGGACCGCCCCCGGGTGCCGATAACCGCCAAACTGGTGGCTAACCTCCTTTCCGCGGCCGGCGTCAACCGGGTCCTTACCATGGATCTGCATGCTCAGCAGATCCAGGGATTTTTCGATATACCCGTCGATCACCTTTACGCCCTGCCAGTGATCGTCACCCATGTCCGCGCGTTGCAGGTTGAGAATCCGGTGGTGGTCTCTCCGGACCCCGGGGGGCTGAAAATGGCCTACCAGTACTCCCGTGCGTTGGGGGCCGGGCTGGCGATCGTGGCCAAGCAACGGGTTTCCCCCCGGGAAGTGGAAACCTATTACCTGGTGGGCGACGTCAAGGGACGGACCGCTATCATGGTGGACGACCTGACCACCACCGCGGGCACGCTTTGCGCGGCGGCAGAACTGATGGAGTCGCATGGAGCGAAGGAAATTTACGGCGCGGTCAGTCACTGCCTGATCGACGAAGAGGCTGCCCGGCGTCTGCAGCGTTCCCCGATCAAGAGTCTGATCACCACTGACAGCGTTCCTCAGAAGGACTGGGGCGGCGGTCTCTCCCTCACGGTGCTGTCGGTGGCCGATCTGATGGGGGAAGCGATCAACCGTATCCACACCAACCAGTCGGTGACGTCATTGTTCCGCGTGAGCGGGGAGGATTTGAGGATCTAGGCTGCTGAATCCATCAATCCGGACCGGTTGATGGATGCTCCACGCGGGCGCAACAGGTTGCGCCCCGGAGGGGGGACGAAAGAGGTTCACGGCCGTTTCGTTGTTCCCCCAGCGCGATGATTACACCCCGCGAAGGGGGCGATCATTCGCACTCGCGAACAATCGAGTCGCGCGCGGGCATGCCGTGCCTGGCTATGTTTTGAGAGGATGCGCCGGCATCGGCTTGACTCCACGGGGGATGCGTGTTGAATGTATGGCGCCTTGGGTCGGAGTGTGAGTGATGCGACAGGGGAAGGAGAGGAAATCCATGGCGGAGGTAGAGCTATTGAAAGCCGAGGTGCGCCCGCAGACGGGGACGGGGGAAGCGCGCCGGCTGCGGTCCCGCGGGCGGGTTCCGGCGGTGCTTTACGGCCATGGTGTCGCGCCGCGGCACATACATCTGGACGGACACCAGCTGGAGGTGATGCTCAGCCACCATGTGGGCGAAGTGATGATGGTGCAGATGCAGATAGGCGATGAGAAGCCGGTCACGGTGCTTATCAAGGAAGTCCAGCACGATCCGCTGACCGACCGTCCCATCCACGTGGACCTGTTGGTGGTCAAGTCGGGGGAACGGGTGAAGATCAAAGTACCGGTTGAGCTGGCAGGCGAACCGGTGGGGGTGCGCGAGCAGGGGGGCGTACTGGAACAGTTGCAGCATGAAGTGGAGATTGAATGTCTACCTGAGGATGTACTGGAGTTCGTACGGGTAGACGTGTCCGGATTGGGGGTGGACGAGCACATCACCCTCGGTGATCTGCCGCTCCCGTCGGACCGGTATCGCATCATGGGGGATCGCAGCGCAGCGCTGGCTACCGTGGTGCCTCCGAGGGTGACGGAAGAGGTCGCCGCGGAAGGGGAAGCCGCGGTGCCCGAAGAGCCGGAGGTCATCAGCGAGAAGAAGGCCGAGGAACGCTCAGCGGAGGAAACGCCGGGCGATTGACGGAGAGAGCCGGCGGCACTCTTGGACCGGGTGACGGGGAATGCAGGTTGTGGTTGGACTGGGTAATCCCGGCAGGCGCTACAGCAATACGCGTCACAACATAGGCTTTGCAGTCGTAGAGAGGCTGGCGGAGCAGTGGGGGAAACGGTTCCGCAGAAAGTGGGGGACGCAGTCGCTGGTGGCGTCCGGGGTTCTGGAGGGAAGGCCGGTCTGGTTGTGCAAGCCGACCTGCTTCATGAACCGTAGCGGGGGGGCGGTCCGGGCGTTGCTGCGGAAGGCCGGTGCGGGTCCGGAGGCGCTGGTGGTGGTGGTTGACGATGCCGATCTTCCGGTCGGCCGGGTACGTGTCAGGCCGCGGGGTGGAAGTGGCGGTCACAACGGCCTGAAGTCGGTCATCGCGGCGCTGGGCACGGAAGATTTCATCCGGGTGAGGGTCGGTATTGGTCGGCCGGTGGCGGGCGGCGACATGGTGGAATATGTGCTGTCCGGTTTCAGACCCGAGGAGCGGGAACAGGTAGACGAGGTAGTGGGTCTGGCCGCAGAGGCGGTGAAGAGAATTATGACCGAAGGGGTGGAATCGGCTATGAATCGTATCAACGGCTGATTATGGACGGCGGGGCCGGACAATCGCCGGAGCTTGCGGCGGGAAGCTGGAAGGAGGTGAACAGGTGCGAAGATACGAGGCAATGGTGATTTTGTCCGGGGACATGGACGCCGACGAGCTGAACTCCGCGGTGGAAGTTGTCCGAAAGGAGGTTGAGGCCGCCGGTGGAACCGTGGATAATATCACCCGGATGGGGAAACGGACCTTCGCCCGGATTCTGCAAAGTCCGAGAAGGCTGGCGGAGGGTTACTACGTGTTGTACGAGTTGCGGCTGGATCCTGCGAAGGTGGACGCCTTGCGTGGTCGTCTGGCGCTGCGCGATGAAGTCTACCGTGTGCAGATAGTCCGGACGGCAGAGCGGGAACAGGCGGCCGGTCCGGATCGCGGCGGGGATGAGTCGGGCGAAGCCGTGGCAGCGGAAGCGGATACACGGTGAGGAGGAATCGGAAGTGGTATCTCTGAACAGGGTGTTTCTTGCGGGCAACCTGACGCGGGACCCGGAAGTGCGTTATACACCGTCGGGAACGGCGGTAGCCGATCTCAGTTTGGCGGTGAATCGTACTTACACCTCCGGCGGCGAACGGCGCGAGGAGACCTGCTTCGTGAACGTCGTGGTCTGGGGCCGGCAGGCCGAAAACTGCGGTCAATATCTGGGGCGGGGGTCACCGGTGCTCATAGAGGGTCGGCTGCAGCTCGACCAGTGGCAGACGGACCAGGGCGAGAAGCGCAGCCAGCTGAGGGTGGTTGCGATTCGGGTTCAATTTCTCGGTCGTCCACGCCGTGGCGATTTCGGTGGAGGTCCGCCGGAGGAGACGGAATCTGCGGGATCCGAAGCGGTAGGGGGTGCTGAAGGGGAAGTTGACGACACCCCTTTCTGAAATTGGGATTGCCAACCGGACCGGTCACGTTTCTTATGGAGCGGTAAACGAGGAGAGTGCTGTGCAGGGAAAGGGAAGGGCAGAAGGCATCCGGGAGTTCAAGAATGAGAGCTAAGGCCAAGAGTTCCCGCGGTAAGGGCCGGAGGCGTGGTCTCCGGATAGCCGAGCAGCTCGGAGAGATAGATTACCGCGATGTAGAGTTGTTGAAGAAGTTCACTACTGAGAGCGGCAAGATCCTTCCCCAGCGGATCACCGGCGTGACGGCGAAACAGCAGCGCCAGATCAAGCGTGCGATCCGCCGGGCGCGCGTGATGGGGCTGTTGCCGTAGGAGGGACAGCGGCATGGCTACCGAGGTAATCCTTTTGGAGGACGTGGAAGGGTTGGGCGTGCAGGGCGACATTGTCACCGTGGCGGACGGGTATGCGCGCAATTTCCTGCTGCCGCGGAGGCTGGCCGAAAAGGCTACGCCGGAGGCGCGCCGGCGCGTGGAAAAGATCAAGAGCGCCCGCCGACAGCGCATGGAGAGGGAACTGGAGGAAGCCCGCAGGCTCGCGGAGCGCCTGGCCAGCCTGAGGTGTACGGTTCCGGTGAAGGCGGGAGTGGACGGCAGGATCTACGGCTCGGTCACCTCGGCTTCCATTGCGGAAGCGCTGGAGCAGGAAGGGGTGCAGGTGGACCGGCGGCACATAGAGCTGGAGAATCCCATAAAGGAACTGGGGGTTTTCAAGGTGCCGGTCAAGCTGCATGCGGAAGTCCACGCGATCCTCGAGGTGTGGGTCGTGGAGGAGTGAGATCCATCATGCAGAAGGCAGTCAGCCGCGAAGTGGTCGCTGGTGCCGGCCGGCTGCCCCCGTACGACGAGCGCGCTGAACGCGGTGTGCTGGGATCCATCCTTCTGGACGCCTCCCGGGTCATAGACCTCTGCATCGAACGGGGGTTGAACGCGGAAGCCTTCTACCTGCGGGGGCATCAGATCGTCTTCGAGACATGCCTGAGTATGCACAACGACAACCGGCCGGTGGATATCGTAACGGTCGGCAATCGGCTGCGGGAGAGCGGCCGCCTTGACGAGGTGGGCGGCGACACCTACCTGGAAGAATTGCTGGAGGCCACGCCTACTACCGCCCATGCGGAGTACTATATCGATCTGGTTTATCAGCACTACCTCCGGCGGCGGATAATCGACAAGTCCCGCGAGGCGATCGAGCTGTGCTATTCGTCGGACGAGGATGCGCGCCAGCTGCTCAGCAAGGCGGAAGCGGGCATATTCGAGATCTCCTCGTCGCAGCGCACGGGTATTACCCCGTGGGCGGAGTTGATCAAGATCGCCATGGAGGAGGTGGAGCGGATCTATACCACCAAGAAGGGAGTGACCGGCATTCCCAGTGGGTTTCTGGATCTGGATCGTATTCTGCAGGGATTCAAGAAAGGGGAGATGATGGTCCTGGCGGCGCGTCCCTCCATGGGGAAGACGGCGCTGGCTCTGAATATCGTGGAGCACGTCGCCACCAGTCATAAGGAAGATCCGGAAGAGCGCCCGGTGGCCGTTTTCAGTCTGGAGATGTCGGCGGACCAGCTGGTGCGCCGGATGTTGTGCTCCCAGGCGAAGGTTCCTTCGCACAAGCTCACCGGCGGCTACATCGGGGAGATCAATCATGCCCATTTAGCACATGCCGCCGACCGTCTGATGAAGGCGCCGATCTTCCTGGATGATACACCTGGTCTGGAGGTGCTGGAGTTGCGTTCGCGGGCGCGGCGCCTTTATCGGCGTTTCGGTGTCCAGCTGATAGTGGTGGACTACCTGCAGTTGCTCAGCTATCCGCAGTATGCGCGAGAGGGACGGCAGCGGGAGACCGCGGCGATTTCCGGGGCGTTGAAGGCCATGGCCAAGGAGTTGAAGGTTCCCGTGCTGGTGATCAGCCAGTTGAGCCGTGCTCCCGAGAGGAGAGAGAAAGCCAAACCACGCCTCTCCGACCTGCGAGATTCGGGAACCATCGAGCAGGATGCCGACGTAGTCTGCCTTCTTCAGCGGCCCTCGAAGTACGAGGACCACGAGGACCGGGAAGATAAACTTCTGGCAGTCCTGGAGGTGGCCAAGAACCGGAACGGTCCCACGGGCGAGGTAAAGCTCAACTTCGTGGAGGAATATACCCGGTTCGAGAACCGGTTGGAGGGAGTAGACCGCTTCGCGGGCGAGGCCGGCGCGGAGGATTTCGAGCCATGACCCGGTGCGGCCTCCTTGCGCTGGCCTGGCTGGTGGGGGCGGCGCTTCAGGTCGGGCACGCGGCGGTGCGCCCCAGGGTCGCCGAAATCGCCGTCGAGAACCTTTCACCGGTCCCCGTGGACGACTCGGCGGTGCGCGCTTTCATCTCCCTCAAGGAAGGTGGCGAGTTCTCGCGGTCCGCCCTGGCGGCTGATATCCGTTCTCTGGAGAAATCGGGGATTTTCAGTTATGTACAGGCGACCGCCGAGGAACTGCCGGACGGCATCCGGCTGATTTTCCGTGTGAAGGCCCGTCCGCGCTTACGCAACCTGGTGGTTGAGGGGGCTCACCGACTGAGTGAGCGCCGGATCAGGCGCCTGCTCAAGATCGAACCCGGCGATCCGGTGGATGATGCGGTCATCGGAGCGGCGATCCCCGCGGTGCGCGATGCCTACCGCAAACGCTTCATCACCGACCTTCGGATCGATTGGCAGATCAAGCTTGTCCCGCGGACGGCTCTGGCCGACGTGATCCTGAAGGTGCGCGAGGGATCCCCGGCGGTGGTACGCGTACTCCGGTTCGAGGGCAACCGGATATTCTCCGCGAGAAGACTGCGCCGGGTGATGAAACAGAAACGGGCGGACTTCATGTCATGGCTGACCCGTACCGGGGTTTTCGTGGAGGATCAGCTTGAAGAAGACCGCGCGGCGATCCGAAAGCTGTACCTCGATGCAGGCTACCTGGATGTCGAGGTGGGCGAGCCGGAAATACTGCGCCGCGGCAAATACGTCGACATTGCCATTCGGATCCGCGAAGGGCGGCAGTACCGAATAGGACGGGTGTCAGTCGAAGGGGCCGAGCTGTTCAGCCCGGCAGAGCTCGTGGAAAAGGCCGCGCTCCCTTCAGGGGCCATCGCAGGATACGCGGAGATCATGAAGGCCCAGCGGCGGATCGCGGGAGTCTATTCCGCGGCGGGCTACCTGGGTACCCGCGTGACGCCCGATCTGGACACGCGACCCGGCCAGGGGGTGGTGAACGTGGTCTTCCGCATCAGTGAAGGGACCAAGGTGTTTGTGCGCAACATCCATATCCGCGGCAATAGCCGCACCAAGGACAAGGTCATTCGCCGGGAGCTGGCGATTTTCCCGGGGGATCCCTTCAACGAGCAACGGGTCCGTCTCAGTGAGCGGCGCTTGATGAACCTGGGGTACTTTTCCAGCGTACGCGGATACCCCACGCCCACCGCGGAGGAGGATGAGTATGATCTGACCTTCCGGGTGGAGGAGCAGGAGACGGGACAACTGATGTTGGGGGCGGGATTTTCCAGTGTGGATAAGCTGGTCGGTTTTGTGGAGCTTTCCCAGGGGAATTTCGATATTTTCGGCTGGCCGTATTTCACCGGCGGGGGCCAGAAACTCAAGCTGCGGGTTCAGGTGGGATCAAAACGCAACGACGTGGAGGTTTCGTTCATTGAGCCGTGGTTCCTTGACCGGCGCCTGGCCCTATCGCTGGACTTCTTTCGCCACGACCGCCGGTTCTTGAGCGACGACTACGATCAGCGGAATACCGGAGGCAGTCTGGGGCTGACCTGGGCGGTGGGTTCCTTTTTCCGGGCGGGCGTGGAATATGCACTGGAAGAGATCCACGTGTACAACCTGGCGGCCGACGCTTCCCAACTGATCAAGCAGGAAGAAGGGCGGAGAACCAAGAGCGCTCTGACTTTTTCCCTGCTCAGGGATACGCGTGACCGGGTCTTCATTCCCAGCCGGGGAAACCGTACCAGATTGAGCGCAACCGTCGCGGGGGGGCCCTTGGCCGGTGACACGGACTTGTACGAGGTGCGGATCAGGACTGCGCAGTACGTTCCCCTGTGGTTCGATCACGTTTTCAGTATCCGCGGCATGGCGGTGGTGGTCGAAGAGTACGGGGATTCGGAGAGGGTGCCTATCTTTGACCGTCTGTTCCTGGGGGGGGCGCATACTGTTCGCGGGTTCCGATACCGCGACGTAGGGCCCAAGGACGAATCGGGCGAGCCGATCGGCGGCAAGACCGCGGCGTTCCTAAGCTTCGAATACGCGGTCCCGGTGGCGGAGAAGCTGCGGCTGGCGGTTTTCTACGATGCGGGAATGGTCTGGCCGGACGCCTATGAAATGGACACCGATTTGAACACGAGTTTCGGCATCGGGGTACGGTTGGATCTACCCCACTTCCCGCTGCGGCTGGACTATGCCTGGCCGATCGAGACCGACGAGTTCAACGATCAACCTTCCGGCCGTCTCAGTTTCGTGCTAGGTTACAGTTATTGAACGACGCCATGGACAAGGAGGCGATGATGAGTAGTCGGGGCAACCGGATGCGGCTGGCCGGGCTGTTGATGCTCGGAATGGGGACCGCTGTGCAGGCTGCGGGCCTGTCATTGGCTTTCGTGGACATGGACCGGGTCTTCAGCGAATACTACCGGACCAAACTTGCCGACGCGCAGCTCAAGGAGCAAGCCGACAAGTTTACCGAGCAGCGTGATGAGCTGGTCCAGAAGCTCCAGGATCTACGGAAAGAGTTCAATCAGGCCCGCACCGCCGCCCAGGATGGCAGCCTGAGCGCGGAGGCGCGCCGGGCGAAGCAGGACGAGGCCGAGAAACTCCTGGTGCAGATCCGAGAGGAAGAGAGCAATCTGCGCGAATTCGAGCAAACCCGGCAGAAGCAGCTTACCGACCAGGGGCGCAGGATGCGGAATCGGATCGTGGAGCAGATACGGGAGGCGGTGGAGGACTATGCCCGTACCGAGGGCTTCGCAGCGGTTCTGGACTATTCCGGGGACAGCATGAACGGGGTTCCGGTGGTCCTGTACGTGCACCGCTCGGTGGACATTACCGACGAGGTTATCGAGCTGCTGAACAAGGGAAGCGAGTGATGTCCGACCCGCCCAGACTCACGGCTGCAGAGATCGCGGAGAAGCTGGCCGGGGAGGTTGACGGTGATCCGGCGGTGGAAGTGCGGGGGGTGGCCGGCATCCGTGAGGCAGGCCCGGGCGAGGCCAGCTTCATTGCCGGCAGACGGTACGCAAAGTATGCCGCCGGGACGCGGGCAGCGGTGGTACTGGTGCCGGCCGACTGGCAGGCGGAATGCCCGGCGACGCTGATACGGGTGGAGGACCCGGAAGCCGCGTTCAGCCGGCTGGCGGCTTTTTTCGCACCTCCGGAGGCGGTTCCGGAGCCGGGGATTCATGCCACCGCCTTGGTCGCGCCGGAGGCCGTCCTGGGCGAAAACGTGTCCATCGGGCCGTACGTGGTCGTCGAGAAGGAAGCGCGGATTGGGGACAACACCGTGATCATGGCGTTCGGGTATGTGGGCCGTGGAGTGGTGGTGGGCGCAGCATGCCGTTTCTACCCCCACGTGTCGATCCGCGAGCGGGTACGCATCGGAGACCGGGTGATCATTCACAACGGCACGGTGATCGGGAGCGACGGATTCGGCTATCGCGTGGATGAGAAAGGGGTGCGCCACAAGATACCCCAGACCGGCATCGTGATTATCGGTGATGACGTCGAGATCGGGGCGAACGTCACCGTGGACCGGGCTCGCTATGGGGCGACCCGGATCGGAAACGGGGTGAAGATAGACAACTTGGTGCAGATTGCGCACAACGTGCTGGTTGGCGACCACGCGGTAATTGTGGCTCAGGTTGGAATAGCTGGAAGCAGTGTCATAGGTTCCCGGGCGGTCTTGGCGGGACAGGCCGGCGTCGCTGGCCATCTTACGGTGGGTGAAGGGGCCATAGTCGGCGGGCAAGCCGGGGTTACCAAGGATGTTCCGCCCGGGACGTTCGTGTCGGGCTATCCCGCCGCGTCTCACGAGAAAGCCACCCGTATCCAGGCGCTCCTCCACAGGCTGCCCGAACTGCGGGAAAGGGTATTGCGGCTAGAGAACCGCCTCACCGAACTGGAGCGCCGGTCGGGGAAATCATGACGGCCCCGTCCCGCTCCCTCTGGCGCACCTGGAGCGGTCGCCTTGTGTCGGGAACGTAGGTGAATATAGTTGTACCGCGGAGAGCCGTTGAGGCAACCCTACCATGCAGATGGACAGACTGACAATCAGGGCACAGGAGGCACTGCGCGACGCGCAGCGATATGCCTCGGAGCGCGGCCACAGCGAGGTGGATGTCGAACATGTTCTGCTTGCCCTGCTGCGCCAGAAGGAGGGGATTGTGCCCGCCATTCTGGCCCGGGCGGGCGTCTCCCCGGAAGCGGTGGCCTCGGAAGTCGAGACAACCCTGGGCCGACGGCCGCGCGTGGAAGGCGCGGCGGTGGAGGTCTATGTTTCTCGTCGCCTCAAGCAAGTGCTGGACCAGGCCTTCGAGCTTGCTCACCGTATGAAGGACCAGTTCGTCAGCACCGAGCACCTGCTGCTGGCGCTGCTGGAGCAGGGCATAGCTATTTTGATTCTGTAACGATGATTATTACTTTTGTTTTGGTGGGTAAATACTTAGAAGTTATTGGTAAAAAAAACGCTGTAGATACCATGGATAAGATTCGTTCACAAGTTCCTCATGAAGCGACCATTGTAGAAGA
>DTYT01000292.1 GCA_012961745.1 Kiritimatiellia bacterium
ATCCAGGGCGATGTGTTCGGCGATGAGATACTTGACCCCGGCTACGCCGCCCAGCAACAGGGCGAAGTCGTCCCGCCTCCGGCGGGTATTGGTCGCCTTGATCTCATACTTGGCGGCCCCCACGCGGGCACCCAGGTAAGGCACCAGTTCCATCCCCAGGTCGTAGTCGTATTCGAAGATGCCCGCCGCCCGCCACACGGTGTGGTGATCGTCGTCGGTCATGCCCGCGCTCCCCCCCAATTCCATGCCGTCGGCTACGAAGAAACCGTACACCGCACTCAGGTGGATAAGTGTGCCGGCGGGAGTATCGAGATCGATCAATCCACTCAGTCCGATCTCCTGGGTGCCTGCATAGATCATCTGAGCAGTTGCGGCAGGGCCCGCAGCCGCGAGCGCCAGGGTTGAGGTAATCAGAAGAACTCTGCTCATGCATGCCTCCCTGCAGGTGTCTCCACTCAGACCGAAATCCGCACAGGTTGCGGTTCAATATGGGAACAGGCGGCGCGGCCTGTCAAGCGTTACCCGGTTGAGATAGGATTGCCCTTGCGGGGGCCGGGAGGCTATCATGCGGGTTCCCTAGGGAGTACAACCGTGGGCCGCGCCGCCACAGTCCTGCTGGTAGTCTGGCTGGTTTTCCCCAGCGGGGCAGGTGGCGCAAGGCCCGGAAGACATTTGCTTTTCGGCGGGAGATCACCGACCGGGAAGCAAGCCTGCCGCGCAGGAGAGGACACCCCGGAAGCCATCCGGCGGGATTCGCGGCTGATCCTGCGATGCCCGTTCCGATCAGGCGCCGCCCGGGCGTACTGGGACATTCCCTTCGCGGCGGTGGAGGCATCCGTCTTTACGAGTCTTACTCTGGATCTTTCCTGTGCGGATCCGGATCCCATTCGTTCGATCTCGGTCTACCTCCGGAGCGGGGCCGGATGGTATGAATACGAGACCGGACCGCTCCAACCGGGCCGCCAGCGGGTGGTCATGCCCCTGCATCGCTTTCGCCGGGTGGGAACCAGGTGCGCAGCCGGCTTGGGACGGGTGGATTGCCTGCGCATTTCGCCTTGGGCCGGAGACCGCCGGGACACACGCCTGGAACTGTTCGGCGCCTGGTTCAATCGCGATCGGGTCTGGCTGGTAACGCCTTCCCAGGCAGGCTCCCCGGCCGCGGAGCGTGCCGCGGCGCGTAACGCGGCCCGTCGGATTTCATGTTGGCTGCGCAGCATGGAGATTCCCCACGCCGAGGTTGCGCAGGAAGCTTTCAGCCGTGCCAGCCCCCCCCCAGGCAGCGTGGCGATCATCTGTTATATTCCGCGGTTGCGTGATCAGACCCTGGAAGCATTGCGCCGGCTAGTGGATCGGGGAGGGCGGCTGATAGTCTTCTACAGCTCGGATGAGCGCTTGGCGGAGCTGCTCCTTTTTGACCTTCAGCCCTACGTGTCCGCCGGCACCCCGGGCGCATGGTCGAGTTACCGCATGGTGGCGCCGCAGGAGATGTTTCTGCCCGTGGAGACGGTCTACCAGAGGTCGTGGAATCTGCGCCCGGTGCTGCCCGGCGGCGACGCTGCCGCGGTGGCTGCCTGGTGGTACGACGCCCGGGGCCGCCGGACCGGGCAGCCGGCCTGGGTCCATCCCCCGCGGGGCTGGTGGTTCAGTCACATACCGCTGGCGGATGATGCATCCCAGCAGCGCCGGCTCCTGGTTTCGCTGCTGGCCGAATATCTGCCCGAGGTGCGCGAGGCGGCGGCACGCCGCATGGTGGCGGACTGCGGGCGGATCGATTCCTACCGGTCGTTGGCGGATGCGAAACGGGGCATTGAACGCCTGG
>DTYT01000293.1 GCA_012961745.1 Kiritimatiellia bacterium
GCCACGGCCACCCTCGGTACACTTCAATCACCCGCCAGCGGCCCCCTCGACCGCTGCCTCGCCATCCCCTTCCACGCGCCCCACAGCTACACCGGCGAGGATCTCGTGGAATTCCATTGCCACGGCGGAACCGTCGTCCCCCAGCTCGCACTCCGCGCGCTCCTTGAGGCCGGCGCCTGCCTCGCGGGACCCGGAGAGTTCACCCGCCGCGCATTCCTGAACGGTAAAATTGACCTCACCCAGGCCGAATCGGTTGCCGACCTCGTCACCGCCACCACCCACCAGGCCGCGAAGCTCGCGCTGCACCAGCTCTCGGGAGACCTATCCTCTTCACTCTCAAAATGTTACGACAACGTCCTCACTGCCGCGGCCGCCTTCGAAGCCGCGCTTGACTTCCCTGACGAAGACCTCCCCACAGCCCAGCTACAGAGTGCCGCGTCCCGCGTTTCCGCCGCCCGGGACCTCGTCACCAAACTGCTCTCCACGTACGCCTACGGGCGCGCACTCCGCCGGGGTCTCCTGGTTACAATTGCAGGTCCCTCCAACGTCGGAAAATCCACGCTGCTAAACCGCCTCCTCGGCCGCGACCGCGCAATCGTCACCAGCATCCCCGGTACAACACGGGACACTATCGAAGAAACCCTCACCGTTGATGGTATCGCCCTCCGCATCGTAGACACCGCCGGACTACGGCCCACCGGCTGCCCAATCGAGAGCGAGGGCATCCGCCGCGCCGAGCAATATATCAACTCCGCCGACATCCTTCTCCTGCTCGTAGCCGCTGACACGCCGCCTCCCGCGGACACACTCCCCAGGGTCCGCGACCTCATCAAAAGGGACCACTGTGTCACCGTAATCAACAAGACGGACCTCGGCCGCCATCCCTACATCGACGATCTCGCACCTGACGGCATCCCGACCTGTCTCCTTCACGATGAAGGCCACATGGTCATCCTGCATGCCATCCGTCGCCATATACAGTCCCTGGCACCACACGATCCATCAATCGAGGTGGCCATCTCCGAGCGCCACAACCAACATCTCACGCGCGCCAGCTCTGAGCTCGACTCGGCCCTCCGCCTTCTCCAAGACCCAGCATTCCTGCCTGAGAACACTCTCCTCATAGCAGAGCATCTTCATGCAGCCGCCGACCAAATTGCGCAGATCACGGGAAGGAGCTGGACGGACGACATGCTCGATCGCATCTTCTCTTCGTTCTGTATCGGAAAGTAGTCTGCCATGCAGACCCCTGCACAGCGCACGACTTTCACCTGTGATATCGCTGTAGTAGGCGCCGGCCACGCCGGCTGCGAAGCTGCCCTGGCCGCCTCACGCATGGGTCTCCGGGTCGCTCTAATCACGACCGACCTCGGACGGCCCGCCCGGATGTCGTGCAATCCGGCCGTAGGAGGAATGGCCAAGTCTCATATCGTATACGAACTAGACGCCCTCGGCGGCGAGATCGGTCGCAATGCAGATTTCTGCGCGATCCAATACCGCACCTTGAACACGCGCAAAGGTCTTGCCGTGCTGGCAACGCGCGTGCAATGCGACAAGGAAATGTATTCTCGACGCATGCAGCGCGTGCTGCGATCCCAGAGAGGCCTTCACCTGATCCAGGGGGAGGCCTGCGACGTCACCGTCCGCGGAGATCGGGCTGTAGGTGTCCGCTTGCAGGATGGGCGCGAGGTCAGAGGGCGGGCGGTCATCTTGGCGCCGGGAACGTTTCTCAGGGGAGAGATCTTCGTTGGACTGAAGCGGTTGCCGTCAGGGCGTATGGGTGAACCTGGCTGCTGGGCCTTGGCCGATAGCCTGGAGCGGCTCGGGTTCCGGCTGGGACGGCTGAAGACCGGAACTCCCCCGCGGATACACCGTGAGAGTGTGGACTTCAGGAGCCTGGAGGAGCAGGTGGGTGAAAAGCCGCCACCTTTTTTCTCACGCGTGGCGGAACAATTGTACCGCTGGTTCCACGTGGAACACTGCCCTGTGCATGCTGGAGCTCTGCGTAAGTTCCACGTGGAACCCGTGTGGTATGAAAACATCTGCCGTCGCGGTCTGCAAATGAGCTGCTATCTGACCGGTACAACACCTTGCACTCACCAGATCATCCGCCGGAATCTTGATCGGAGCGCCCTGTACGGGGGCGCAATAACCGGAACCGGCGTTCGCTACTGTCCCTCAATCGAAGATAAGATCGTCAAATTCCCTGAGAAGGACACTCACCACGTCTTCATTGAGCCCGAAGGCTGGGACAGCGCCCGGGTCTATCCGAACGGCGCCTCCAACAGCCTTCCGGTTCCGGTCCAGGAAGAGTTCATCCGTTCCATACCCGGACTCGGGACGGCCGTATTCATCCGCCCCGGCTATGCCATCGAGTATGACTTCTCGGATCCGCGCCAACTGCATCCTACACTGGAGGCGAAGCATATCGCCGGCCTGTATCTGGCCGGCCAGATCAACGGCACTACCGGCTATGAGGAAGCCGCTGGACAGGGCTTTGTCGCCGGCGTCAATGCCGCCTTGAACTGCATGAGGCGACCTCCGCTTACGTTATCCCGAGCCGACTCCTACATAGGAGTGATGATCGACGATCTCGTGACCAAGGGAACCGATGAACCCTATCGGATGTTTACTTCCCGCGCCGAGTACCGACTGCTTCTGCGCCAGGATAACGCGCCCTACCGTATGCTGGCCTATTCTCGCTCGGTGGGGATTGTCGATTCCAAGATGCTTTCATCCCTGGAGGCGGAGGAGCAAGCCATTCAAGCAGAGGTTGCACGCCTTTCATCCGTCCGCCACGCCGAGAAGACATGGGCTGAGATTCTCCGGCGGCCGGGTCTCGGGTATAGGGATCTGCCCGTAGCGCGGGAGGAGATCCGCGGGCGCCTGGCGCGCGAGGTGGAGTCGCGGATCAAATACGCCGGCTACATACACAGGGAACTGCAGAGGGTGGAAAGGATGAAGGAAATGGAGCGCTGGAAAATACCCGCGGATTTCGGCTATGAGGAGGTTAGGGGCATCCGGACCGAGGCCCGCGAGAAGCTGGAGCGGGTGCGGCCGCACGACCTCCGGCAGGCATCGATGATCCCGGGGATCACGCCGGCCGATATCGCGCTGCTGTCATTGTTCTTGCGGCGTCCGGAAAATTGAAGAAAAAATCCAAGAAGAAAAATTCTTCACAATCTGCGGGCGGAAGCTTGTGTCCCGCAATCTGACGGACGCCGGGGTAGGGGGGTCAGCAGAAGGATCAGGTCCCGCCCCGCATCCCGCTTCGGTTGGTCAGTCCGGCCCAGATCCGCGCAGTCTCTGACCACGCGGTCAAGAAGACGGTGGCCGAGCTCCTTGTGAACCATTTCTCGACCGCGGAACCGCACGGTCACGCGCACCGGATGCCCCTCGGAGAGAAACTGTCGCGTATGCTTGATCTTGGTCCGGTAGTCGTGTTCAGCAACGTTGGGGCGGAATTGTACCTCCTTGAGTCGGGTGGCGGCCTGATGTCGTCGGGCTTGGCGGGAGCGCTTGGACATCTCGTACTTGTACTTCCCGTAATCCATTATGCGGCAGACTGGCGGCTTGGCCTGGGGGGCGACTTCCACCAGGTCATACCCGCGTTCCTGGGCTAGCCGCAGAGCCTCCCGAGTGGGGATAACTCCAATCTGGTGACCGTTCTGGTCTATGCAGCGGACTTCGGGAACGCGGATGGCATGGTTAATCCGGGTACGGTCGCGGTAGGGGCTTCTACGCATGGTGGACACCTATCGGTTGATTCCGGTTCAGGGAGTCGGCGGCCAAGTGGGTCGCGGGATGGTTTTCGGCCATGAAACGCCGCAGGATCGCCTCAAGGGAGAAGGATCCCAGATCACCCTCGTCGCGGCTGCGCAGCGAGACCGTTCCGGCACTCGCTTCCCGTTGGCCTACAACGGCCATGTAAGGGATCTTGTCCATTTGGGCATCACGGATGCGGGCATTGATCGTGTCCGGTCTCGTGTCCAGGGAAACCCGGAACCCGCGGGAACGAAGTCTGTCCGCCGTGACTCGAGCATATTCATAAGTCTTCTCGCTCACCGGCACTATCCGTACCTGCTCCGGTGCCAGCCAGAAGGGAAAGGCTCCTGCGTAGTGCTCCACCAAGATACCGAAAAACCGCTCGATGCTTCCCAGCAGGGCGCGGTGGATGAGATAGGGGCGATGCGGGCGCCCGTCTCCCGCAACGTACTCCAGGTCGAACTTTTCCGGCAGGTTGAAGTCAAACTGGATGGTGCTGGTCTGCCAGTCGCGTCCCAGGGCATCTTTAACGTGGATGTCGATTTTGGGGCCGTAGAAAGCACCCCCGCCCGGGTCTGTCTCGTACGGCAGTCGCAGATCCCGGAGGGCCATTTCCAGGGAGTGAACGGCTTGATCCCAGCGGGCCGGGTCTCCAACATACTTATGGGGGCGTGTCGAAAGAAAGGCGGACATTTCTTTGAAGTCAAAGGCCTTCCACATGTCCATGGCAAAACGTAACGTATTGCGGATTTCCTCCGCAACCTGTTCCGGGGTACAGAAGATATGCGCATCATCCTGGGTGAAGCCCCGCACGCGCAAGAGACCGTGCAGCACGCCGGCCTTCTCGTAGCGATAGACCGTACCAAGCTCGGCCCACCGAAGGGGAAGTTGACGGTAGGAGCGGATGCCGGTCTTATAGATGAGAATATGGAAGGGGCAGTTCATCGGCTTTATGAAGTACTGCTCCTCATCGACATCCATGGGCGAATACATA
>DTYT01000294.1 GCA_012961745.1 Kiritimatiellia bacterium
AAGCTCAACCGCATCATCGGCTGGATACCCAGCGTGCGCGGGGCCGAGATGGATCCCATGCTCAAGGCTTTCGAGCCGCACCTAGTGGGGGTCTACGGCTGCCTCAATTTCTTCCTGGGCGGGGATACATGGATCAAGTGGCAGCAGCTGTACTCCGCCTTCCAGGTGGGGGAAATCAGGTACGTGGAGCTGGCCCGGGAATTCACCCCCTTCTACAAGGAACAGGGCATCAAGGACTTCCTGGAGCAGCAGAGGGACTGGCGCCGCGGAATGCATGTGAACGAGCATTTCCTGGCGGACATCCGCGCACGCGCGATGGCGTCCTCCGGCGATGAGGCCGTATCGCGGTGGATCAAGTACCGGGTTCTGACCACGCAGCGACAGGTATGGCCGGAAATCAACCATGCCCGGCAGATGAAGCTGCTGCACGACGGCCCGAGGCGCGGCGGGATCGGCCCGTACGAATACTCTGCCCGGGTACGGAAAGCGATCGAAGGGCGGATCCGCCGCGAGATGCAGCGGCAGCAGCCGAGCAGGAGCGGGAAAGGGGGCGGGGCGACATGAAGAGCTGGAAGCTCATCCGGTATCACAAGCAGATCTACCTGTTCGTGCTGCCCACGGTGATCCTCATAGCTCTCTTCCAGTATTATCCGGCCGCCAGCGGGGTATTCCACAGCTTCTACCGCTGGAACGGCGCGGATATCAGCGAACCGGTCGGCTTGCGCAACTACGTTGACCTGATGAAAAACGCCGACTTTTGGAACTCCTTCCGGGTGGCGTTCATCATCGGATTGTGGAACGTGGTGAAGATGAGCACCGCCCTGGCGGTGGCGGTGGCGATTCACCGCTGCCGCAGCGCGCGGATGCAGTTTCTCTACCGCATTCTTTTCGTGATCCCCATGGTGCTGCCCGGCCTGGTTATCGTGCTCATCTGGCGATCCTTCTTCTTCGAAGCCACCAGCGGCTATCTCAATCTCTTCCTCAAGTCAACCGGGATGATGAAAGTCCTGGACTACGTCGCCCGGAACATCCTGGGCTGGGGTGACATATTCTCCCCGGACAAGAATCCCGCCTGGCTGGGACATCCTCGCCTCATCCTGCCGGCATGTATCATCTGGGGTTTCCCCTGGGTGGGCTCGTTCGCGGTATTGACCCACCTGGCAAAGCTCCAGTCGGTGTCACGGGACGTCTACGAAGCCGCGGATATCGACGGCGTCAACTGGTGGACGAAGTTCACCCGCATCGAGTTTCCCCTGATCACCGGTTCGATCTATATCAACCTGGTGTTCACCATCATCGGCACCATCAAGGATGCCGGCATGGTCCTGGCCCTGGCGGGGTTCGAAGGCGGTCCCGGGGGAGTGGTCACTGTTCCGGCGCTCTTCATGTTGCGCAAGGCATTCATGGACCAGCGCATGGGATATGCCTGCGCGGTGGGAATCGTCCTGACCATGGTGGTGATGCTGTTGCAGAAGCTCAGCAATTACGGAATGCAGTGGGGGGAGCTGAACCCCCGCCAGAAGGCGCGGGTGAGGGGGGCGCTGCTGGCCCTCGGCTTGGCGGCCATGCTGGCCGAGAAGCTCGCGTTCGTGGGCTGGATTCTGCTGCTGACCGCACTGCCCTACGCCTGCCTCTTCGGCCGGCCGCGCCGGGGCGCGGTGGAAAGCGCGGTGCGTGGGCTGTTGCTGGCCGCAGGCGTGGGATGGTACGCCGGACGGCTGGACCCGGTCGCCGTGCTCGACCGCATCGCCTGGCCGGGGGCCGCGGTGCTGCGCGCCACGCTGGCTCATCTGGCGCCGGCCTTGAGGTTTCTGCTGGTGGCCTTCGGCATGCCCTGGCACCTGCTGTGGGCCCCGATCTCCCGACTGCGGGCAGTCCGGCGCCGCGCGCATCGGGAAGAGCTCACCCGGCGGCACGAAGAAAAGATCCGCAAGGCCTACGCGCGTGCGGAGCTGCCATGGAGAAAAGCCACTACGCGGGCGGCGGCCAATGGGCTGCGGTTCGCCAAGCACGCCTTCATCTGGTTCGTGCTGGCCTTTGCGTTCCTTCCTCTCTACCTGATGCTGATCGTGAGCGTTAAGACCAACCAGCAGTTCTACGAGTCGCCCGCCGTGCTCACCTCCCCGCTTCATTGGGAAAACTGGCGCACCGCCTGGGAGATGGTGACGCCCACGGTCGCCAACAGCATTTTCATTTCGACCACTGCCACGGCGCTCACGCTGATCTTCGCTCTGGGGGCCGCCTACTTTTTCGCCCGGCTGCGCATGCCGCTTTCCGGGTTCCTGTGGAACGCGGTGCTGGTGCTGATGATGATGCCGGCGATTGCCAATCTGGTGCCCCTTTTCCGGCTCCTGCGGGACATGAACCTGCTCAACACCCTCACCGCGCTGATCCTGGTTGGGGCCAGCGGAGGGCAGATCTTCGCCATCTTCGTGTTGCGCAATTTCGTGGCCGACATACCCCGGGACCTGTACGAAGCCGCGGAAATAGACGGCGCCAGCCACTTCCAGCAGATGCTCAAGATTGTTCTGCCCCTATCCGGCCCCATCCTCGGCACGGTGGGCGTCATGCAGTTCATCGCCCAGTGGAACGACTTCGTCCTGCCGTTGATCGTCATGCGCGATCACGCCCGCTTGCCGGTGATGGTGCAGCTGCTGCGCATGGCCGGGGAGTACATCAAGCTGTGGGGGCCCCTGATGGCGGGTTACGCCATGGCAAGCATCCCGATCATTATCCTGTTCGTCTTCTCCATGCGGCTGTTCATCCGCGGGCTCACCGAAGGCGCGGTAAAAGGCTGAGCATGCGGCCCGGGCTACGGCTCATCCCTGCAGCGGGCTGCCGCCCGCCAGCATCTCCGCCAACCGGGCGGGGGTTACGGGCCAAGCCCGGCGGCCCAGCAGGCAGTCAAGGTGGGCCACCATGCAGCGGCGAACCTCTTCCAGCGGGGGAGGACAAGCCGACTCAACCGCCACCGAGGTGACCTCCCCGCCGGACAATCCGCAGGGGTTGATATAGCTGAAGGGCGCCAGATCGCAGTCCACGTTGAAGCTCAATCCGTGGAAACTCACATCCCGGCGGATGCGATAGCCCACGGCCGCCAGCTTGCCCCGTTCGGTCCAGATGCCCGGCATGCCCGGCCGGCGGAACGCCCGGATGCCGAAGTCCGCCGCCGTGCGCCGGGCGATCTCTTCCAGCGCGGCCAGCAGGCCGCCCCGCGCCAGGGGCAAGGTTGAAAGCCGGACGATGGGATAGAGGACCAACTGCCCCGGCCCATGATAGGTGGGACCGCCACCCCGCGATGTCCTCTCCACGGCGATCCCCCGGATGCGGATCTCCGCAGGGTCCAGAAGAAAATCCTCCGGTCGGGTCTTCAGACCGACCGTGATCACGGGCTCGTGCTCCAGGAGCAATACGCTATCGGTCACGCGGTCAGCGGCGCGGGCCGCCGCCAGCCGCTCCATGAGGTGTAGCACCTTGCGGTAAGGTTGAGGTTCGGGATAGATGACCCGCAGGTATACCGGATGCTCCCCCGCCGCAGCATGCTCATTTCTCTGTGATGAGGGCGCCATATTCCTCGGCGCTCAACAGGCCCTCAGTGGCCGCCGGCTGTTCGAGCGCAAGCCGGAATATCCATCCTCGACCGTAGGGATCGCTGTTGATCAGTTCGGGATGCGATTCCAACTCCGGGTTGACTGCGGAAATCGTACCCGCGACGGGACTGTAGACGTCCGCCGCCGCCTTGACCGACTCGATCACGCACACCTGGTCGCGGGCCGCCACCCGGCGCCCTATTTCCGGCAATTCGACGAAGGTCACGTCGGTGAGGTTATCCTGGGCGAAATCCGTGATCCCCACCACGCCCTCGTCGCCCTCTATCCGGATCCATTCGTGAGTCTTGGTATATAGTCGGTCGGACGGTGCTTTCATCCCTGCTTCTCCTTGTCGATTGGTCGCCACCCTGCACGATATCACAAACTCAGACCCGGCGGCCGCAACACGCGTTCAGGTCCGGCTCCGGGGCTTCCCCCGCGAAGAACGGAAACGGCCGATTCCCAGGTAGCGGGCTATATTGGCGGCCGCCGATGTCCGCGGAAGGATGCGGCCATCTCCACAGGTCATGATCACCTGTATTCCGGGACCATGCCCGCTCAGCCGGCTGTCGCCATGGATCACCACCCCTATGCTGACCGCGCCCCGGCGGTAACCGACGCCCCACCGGGTATCCTGATCCCGAAGAGCGACGACGTCGCCCAGTCGCAACCGGTGCAACCCCAGCCGCTGCAAGGTGGCCTGGTCCTGAGTCTGCAGGTCATAGTCCCCCTTGTAACTGTCATTACTGCCCACCCCGGATCCCATAAGCTCGGGGGGAATGACCGCCGCCACCGGCACGACCAGGCGCCCCTGGCTATCCTTCCGCAGCCTCATGCGGTGGAGCAGCTCGGGGCAGACACCGAAAAGACGGATGTCCGGGAACTCGAGCAACTCGAGCCCCGTTCCCCATGCCTCCACCCGGATCCGGTCGTCACCGTGCAACTTCCGCAGCACGTCCGGGGGAAAATCAACGATGAGGTGTTCCACTCCGCCATGCTTGCCCGTCACCACGCCGGTGCGCCCGTCCGCCGGGCCGCTGATCAATCTGACCGTGTTGCCGATGCACGCGTAGGCCGACAGAGCCCGATTGGGATTTTCGTCGGGTTTGCCTTTGGCAGCAGCGAAGGAAACGCCCGGCTCGACGTGATCCGCCACCCATCCGAAGGCCGGATCACCCAGCCGCACGTTGTAAGTGATGCCGCCGACAGAAGGAAGCATGACCGCCGTGCCTTCCGCGGTCACCTCCCACCCGTAGCAGCGCGGAGGAACCACCTGCCCCTGCACGGCAATCCTCACCAAGCTCTTTTCGTTCGTCTGGAGGCGGCTGGCCATGCACCCCACGCTTTCTGCCGTCCAAACCGCGGCCGACCCACTTTTTTGCGAACCTGACAAAAGCTGGAGGCGCGGACCGGATTCGAACCGGTGAATGCGGGTTTTGCAGACCCGTGCCTTACCACTTGGCTACCGCGCCCCCGGCTGATCCTTCACCAAAATAGCCATCCGCCGGTCAAAA
>DTYT01000295.1 GCA_012961745.1 Kiritimatiellia bacterium
GCCGTACACGATTCGCAGATTTCCGGCGGGCGGCGGTATGACTTGGCGATGGATGGCCGGGCGATCTCGAATGCCATCCTGGATGACCCCCATCGGCTGCCGGAACACGAAAAGGCGTGGCTGGCTATGGATCTTACCGCGCTGCTGCATAATGATGAGCTGGACTTGAAAGATTATGTCTCCACTCTGCTGGAAAATTTCAGCAGAGACGTGATCTCGCGGTTGGAACGGGCCTGAGAATCCGCTGCGGGTGGCCCCGCGGCCGACGGGGAATCGCCCGCCTTCCACCCGGGGAGATCTCGGTAGCGGATATCATTGGTCGCCGGCCGGACACCGTCCTGCGTACGAAGCGGGGCCGGCGGGCCGGGTTTTCATCCGCGGCCGCTCATTGGGAGCGATTCGGCAGGAGATAGGACTGGACGTAGTCGCGGATCCCGTCCTCCAGCGAAGTGAAGTCATCGCGGTACCCCGCCCGTCGCAGGCGGCTGATGTCGGCCTGGGTATGGTACTGATAGCGGGCACTCAGACCCGGCGGCATTTCGATGTATTCGATCCGAGGCTTGCGTCCCAAGGCGTCGAAGAGCGCCCTGGCAAGGTCATTCCAGGTGCGGGCCAGACCGCTTCCGCAGTTGAAGAGCCCCGCGACGTTTGCGTGGTCCATAAAGAAGAGAGCCACCTTGACTGCATCTTTCACGTATACGAAGTCACGCTTCTGCTCTCCGTCGCGGTAGTCGGGACGGTACGACTTGAAGAGCCGGACCCTTCCAGTTTCCATGATCTGCTCGAAGGCCTTGAGGACCACGGAACGCATGTCGCCCTTATGCTCTTCATGCGGGCCGTACACATTGAAATATTTCAGTCCCACGATTAGTTGAAACAATCCGCGTTCCTTGGCCCAGAGATCGAACATGTGCTTGGAGGGGGCATACATATTAAGCGGACGCAGCCGCGGCAACGCTTCGAGACTGTCGGAGTAGCCTTGGGACCCATCCCCGTAGGTCGCCGCACTGGACGCATATATGAATCGCGCGCCCTTCTGCAACGTCCAGGTACACAACTCCTTGCTGCAAGCGAAATTGTTATCAGTCAGGTAATCGGCGTCAGATTCGGTGGTGACGCTGCAGGCCCCCAGATGGAAGACCACATCGGGAGAAGGCAGCGGGCCCGAGGCCAGAAGGCTGCGGAAGCGGTCCTTGTGCAGGTAGTCGCTGAAGCGGAGGCCGACCAGGTTCTTCCATTTCCGGCTGTCGGCGCCGAGTTCGTCTACGACCATAATGTCGCCCCGCCCCCGCCGGTTCAGTTCGGCTATCAGATTGCAACCGATGAAGCCAGCTCCGCCGGTGACAATGATCTTCTCATGCATCGCCGGTTTCCCTCTCTTGCCCCGCGGACCGCGTGATCCGCTGGATAATCCCGGTCGTCGACCTTCCCTCCAGCAGAGGCGCCAGGAGGACCTGACCGCCGTGCTTCTCGACTATCTCCCGCCCGCTGACGTAATGACCCCAATCCCCTCCCTTCACCAGTATATCCGGGAGGATCTCGCCGATCAGCGCGGTGGGTTCGTCTTCCCCGAATAGAACCACGTAGTCCACCGCTTCCATGCCGGCCAGTACCCGTGCGCGGTCCTCTTCCGGATTGATCGGGCGGCCGGGCCCTTTCAATCGGCGTACCGAGGCGTCGGAATTGACCCCCACGATAAGCACATCGCCCTGATGCCGCGCCCATTCCAGCGACATGATATGGCCGGCGTGGATGATATCGAAACATCCGTTGGTGAAGACGATGCGCCGTCCTTCGCGGTGCAGTTCCTGTGCCAGTGTGCGGATGCGGGGCCGGGGGACAATTTTGCGGCTGGAGTCGGACGTCATTCCATGTTCTCCGCGACGGCCCGGCCGAACTCACTGCACTTGACCAGGGTAGCGCCTTCCATGAGGCGGTGGAAGTCGTACGTCACTGTCTTGTTCCGAATGGTCTTTTCGAGTCCCTGGATGATAAGATCCGCTGCCTCCGTCCACCCGATATAGCGAAACATCATCTCTCCGGACAGGATCAGGGAAGAAGGATTGACCTTGTCCTGTCCCGCATACTTGGGGGCGGTGCCGAGGGTGGCCTCGAACACGGCGTGGCCGGTCTCGAAATTGATGTTGCCGCCGGGTGCGATACCGATGCCTCCCACGCAGGCGGCGGCGGCGTCAGAAATGTAGTCCCCATTGAGATTCATGGTGGCGATAACGTCATAGTCGTCGGGTCGGGTAAGTATCTGCTGAAGAAAGGCGTCGGTGATCACATCCTTGACGATCAGCTTCCGGCCGCCGGTGCGGATTACGTGCCAGTGACCACTGTCGAGGGGCTGGGCACCGAACTCGTCGCGCGCCAGTTCATATCCCCAGTCCCGGAAAGCGCCCTCAGTGAACTTCATGATATTGCCCTTGTGGACCAGCGTGACTGAACGCCGTCCGTTTTCCAGAGCGTAGCGAATCGCGGCCCGTACCAGACGGCGCGTGCCATCCCGGGACACTGGTTTGACACCGATTCCCGACGTCTGGGGGAAACGGATCTTGGCGACGCCCATTTCCCGGACGAGGAAGTCGATCACCCGACGGCATTCGGTTGACCCCGCGGGCCACTCGATGCCGGCGTAGATGTCTTCCGAGTTTTCCCGGAATATGACCATGTCAGTGAGGTCCGGCCGTCGTACGGGGGAAGGCACTCCCCGAAACCAGCGAATGGGGCGCAGGCAGACGTACAGATCCAGCTCCTGTCGCAGCGCCACGTTCAGGCTCCGGATCCCGCCCGCCACCGGAGTAGTCAAGGGCCCTTTGACCGCCACCCGGAAACGCCGGATGGCCTGCAGGGTTTCCGCGGGCAGCCATACGTCCGCTCCGTACAACCGGGCCGCCTTTTCCCCGGCGTAGATTTCCATCCATGCCACGGAACGGTCGCCCCGGTAGGCCTTGGATACGGCAGCGTTCCATACCGTCATGGCAGCGCGGGTGATATCCGGGCCGATGCCGTCGCCTTCGATGTACGGGATGACCGGCCGGTCGGGAACCATGAGCCGGCCGTCCGGTCCCATGGATATCTGGGCGGCGTCGCCCGGAACGATGATTCTTGACGTTGCGTTCATGATTGAGCGCGACTTCGCTACTGCTCCCGCGTTTATAGGAAGCCGAGGGGCCCTTGTCGAGTGGGAAACCGGGCTCGGCGGGAGACTTGCGTATCGGAGCAAGGGGGCTTAAAGTCGGTTGGATTTCGGTGCCGGCTCACCTCAGCGGCAGGAGTACACCCGCGCAGCGGACGGAATCCGTCGATACAATAATGCAGGGGTTCTTGCGAAAGATCATCGGCAGCAGGAATGAACGCGAGTTGCGCAGGCTGCGCCCGCTGGTGGAGCGTATCAACGAGATCGAGCGGCGATTGCAGCGGCTGACTGACGAGGAACTCGCGGCTAAGACCGATGAGTTTCGCCGGAGGGTCCGGGCGGCGCTGGAGGCAGGGCCTACTGCCGGACGCCTTGAGGAGCTGCGCCGGTCTCTTCCCGCCGCGCTTGACGAGCGCGAGAAGCTTCGCATCCGGCAGGAGATACGCGCGGTGTACAACCGCGTTCTTGATCCGCTTCTACCCGAGGCCTTCGCCGTGGTGAAGAATGCCTGCCGTCGCCTGCTCGGAAAGGAGGTCGAGGTGTGCGGTCACCGCACGAGATGGGATATGGTTCCCTTCGACGTTCAGCTGGTGGGAGCGGTGGTGTTGCACCAGGGAAAGATCGCCGAAATGGCCACTGGCGAAGGCAAGACGCTGGCAGCCACCATGCCGGTTTACCTCAACGCGCTTACGGGACATAACGTGCACGTGATCACGGTGAACGATTACTTGGCCCGCCGGGATGCCCAGTGGATGGGTGCCGTATACCGATTCCTGGGGCTGACGGTAGGTTGTATTCAGAACCAGATGGGGCCAGCTGAGCGGCGCCGGCAGTATGCATGTGATGTCACCTACGGAACCAACAGCGAGTTCGGGTTCGACTACTTGCGGGACATGGGGATGTCCTACCGTCCCGAGGAGATGGTACAGCGTGGACACTACTATGCCATCGTGGATGAAGTGGATAGTGTCCTGATAGACGAGGCCCGGACGCCCCTGATCATATCCGGACCGGTGGCTCATTCCACGCATCAGTTCCTTGATCTGAAGCCGCGGGTGGAGAAGCTGGTGCGGCGGCAGCGCGAGCTATGTAACCGCCTGCTACACAAGGCGCGGCAGCTTGTCGAGAAGGGGCATGAAGAGCAGGCGATGCAACTCCTTTATCAGGTGCATCAGGGGATGCCCAAGAACAAGCAACTTCAGCACGTGCTGGAAGACCCCCGCGCGCGGAAGCTGTTGGAGAAGGTCAACGCGATGATGCTCACCGACATGTACAAGGAGCAGGCGCGGGAGCTGCGTGAAGAACTGTTCTTCACCGTTGACGAGAAGGGTCACGAAGCAAGCCTCACCGACAAAGGTTGTGCGGAACTGAACCCGTCCGATCCCGACATGTTCGTGCTGCCTGACTTGGCGACCGCATTGTCGGAGATAGACGGCGATGATTCACTGGGTACCGAGGAAAAGCTGGAACGCCGCCGTAAACTGCAGGCGGAGTTCGCCGAGAAAAGTGAGAGGATTCACAATGTCAGCCAGCTCATCCGCGCTTACACCCTGTATGAGAAAGACGTGGACTATGTAGTCCAGGACAACCGCGTGATCATTGTGGACGAATTCACCGGGCGGCTGATGCCCGGCAGGCGGTGGAGTGATGGCCTTCATCAGGCCGTGGAAGCCAAGGAAGGGGTGCAAATCGAACGCGAAACCCAGACCTTGGCAACGATTACGATCCAGAACTACTTCCGGATGTACGAGAAGCTCGCCGGAATGACCGGTACTGCGGAGACCGAGGCCGAAGAATTCCATCAGATATACGGACTCGAC
>DTYT01000296.1 GCA_012961745.1 Kiritimatiellia bacterium
ACGCGGCGTATGACAGCATTCCGTTGCCGCAGCCGGCATCCAGAACCCAGCGCGGCGCGTCCGCCCGGGATATGGCCCGCGACAGGATGCGGTAACGCTGCCTCGCGTGCAGATTGAGACCTGGGAACACGACCCATTTCGCCAACCCACGCATCAGCCGCATGGATGGCCGCCAGGCGGCCGGCTGGCCCGCCTGGTCCATTCCTCTTCCTGAAGTTTCGCCCATACGTGGATCTCGTGCGCCAGCCGCAGCAAACAGAACACCAGCCCCGGGCGGCCGTCCAGGAATCCCCGGCGGAAGAAATAGGTATATGCGAACCGTATGAGCGGGCGACAGGGTACCCGTGCCGCCAGCCTCTTCACCGCCCGCCGCCGCCGTACGGGATCCCTTCCCAGAAGCTCCCTGACCACCACCGGCTCGCGGCGCAGTTTCAGGATCAACTCGACCTCCATGGAAGAATACCGGTTGTGCCGGGAAATCCACTCGCTGATCCCCTTGCTGAACCCGAAATGATCGTAGGGCTCCCGGATGTACCCCAGGGGGCCATCCGCCACCTCGCGCTGTCCGTGCCCTTCCCGGACGAAGCGCACCTTCCCTTTGCGGAGAAGCCGCAGCTGCCAGGACGGGAAAAGCGTGCAGTGTCTTATCCACCGCCCCATGAACCAGTAGCGATTGCAAAGGTAAAAGCCGACGCAGCCCTGCGGATCTGCGATCCTATCCCCGATCTCCCGGGCGCAGGTGGCGGGAATTCTTTCGTCGGCGTCCACAAAAAGCACCCACTCGTTACGTACCGGCGTATTCTGCAGCGCCCAGTTACGCTGCCGGCCGAAGTCGGCGAAAGGATGAATGTGGATTTCCACCCCGGGCCGCGCGCGGCGGGCCACCTCCAGTGTCGCATCCCGGCTTCCCGAGTCGACCAGCACTACCTGCGACACCCACGCAAGGCTCTCCAGACAGGCCGCGACATTCTCCTCCTCGTCCCGTGTCAGGACGACCGCCGTCAGGTCGGTGCGGCCCACCGTTTCCATACTATCCCCGGACGATGCTGGCATTCACCACATCCTGGAAGCGGCCCGCGGCGGCGCGGGAGTCGAAGCGGGTGGCGTAACAGCGGTGGGCCGCGCTTCGATAGGCTACCCGGTCTTCTTCGGTCAGGGACATCCATTGCCGGAGAACATCCGCCAAGGAGTCCACCGTGTCGCGGCATACCAGGCCGGCGCCGTCGGTCTGGATCTCCCTCCAGATATTGACGCGATCGGTGATCAGAACCGGTACCGAGCAAGCCAAAGCTTCGACCACCGCTATGCCGTAATTCTCCTGGTGGCTGGGCAAAACGAATACCTCGGCGCTGTGGAACGCGCCCCACTTGATATCGCCGGTCAACATCCCCGTCCAGGTAATGCGCGATTGGATGCGCAGCGTGTCCGCCAGCCGCCGCAGCGTCCCCACCCATTCCTCGGCTCCGGGACCGGCCATTACCAGGTGGAAGCGGTTATCGTCCGCCATCGCCCTGGCAAAGGCCCTGATCAACAAGTCGCAACCCTTCTTGGGATGGAGTCGGCTCAGGAACAGCACCAGGCGCTGCCGGCGGCATCGGGGAAACCGCCGGTAGAACAGGTTGCGCTGCTCCTCCGCCTGCCCCGGAGGCTCTCCCACCGTGTAGGGCACTATCTCGGTGCGCGCCCGGAAGGGTCCCAGCGACCGCGGCGCCAACCTTCTTTCCTCTTCACAAGTAAACAGCACCGCCGCCGCCCTTTCCAGCATCCTCCGGTCAAAGAGGCGCCAGGAGACCGTCTTCGCCGCGTGGCGCAAGGGGAACAGCCGGCGGAATGCCGGGTCCAGCATTCCATGCACGTAAACCAGATAGGGAACCGCCGCCGACCGGCATAGCCGCGCTGCAAGATGATTGGGGTACAGCCAAAGCCCGTGGATGACCACCGCCTCCGCACCGGAAATCATGCGCGTGAGCTCCGCGCGCAACCGTGGCGCATAGGCGTAGCGCCCTCGCGCCGGCCCGGCCGCCACGATCTCCAACTCCAGCCTCGGAATCCAGGGAGCATCCGGCGGATCAGTGCACACCACCGGGAAGCGCCAGTCCCCCCCGCAGGTGCGGGCCAGCTGCCGGATGGCCTCAATAGGCCCCCCGCCACGCGGATCACAGGATCTTATTACGTGTACAACCTGCATTGCTCTCCGGGACCCGTCTGCCGGCGCCGGCATGGGTCGCAATCTCCCACAGCCTCTGCGCGGCCGCGGCGGGTGAGTATGATTCAATCAGCCGCCGCGACTCCGCTCCCATCCTGACCCGCAGGTCCGCGTCGGCCGCCAACCTCCGGATAGCCGACGCCAATGCCCCGGGGTCTCCGGCCTCCACCAGCATACCATTCCGATCCTCGCGGACGAGGTCCGCCCCGGCACCGGCGGCCCGAGTGCAGATCACCGGCAGGCCGGCGGCGCAGGCCTCATTGATTACCACTCCCCAGCCGTCGTACAGGGTCGGCAACACAAAGATGTCCGCCGCCAGATAATATTCGGCCGCCTCCTCGTAGGGAACCTCCCCCAGAAAATGCACCCGGTCCTTGAGCCTCATCTCCGTCATCCGGCCCAACCTGCCCTGCAATGGTCCACCGCCCACGATCAGCAATCGGGCCCCCGCCACCCCGGCGGCCCCGAATGCCCGGATGAGGACCTGCACACCCTTGCGCTCCACGAGCTGGCCGCAGAATAAGACCAGCACCTGCTCGCCGGCCATCCCCAATC
>DTYT01000297.1 GCA_012961745.1 Kiritimatiellia bacterium
ACCGCCGTAGTTTTGCCTTGGGCGGGCCGCCCGCCACCAGTAATATTGGGCACTTCCAACGGGCTGATCATGCCGGGGCCGGTCATCACGGCTTGGTCGCCCCAGCCCGGGTGATCCGGGGTACACCATGAAAGTGTGTATCGACATTCAGGCGGCGGTTGCCCAATCTGCGGGCGTCGGCCGCTACGTGAACCAGATGGTGAGACACCTGGCCGCCGCCCTTCCGCGGGGCGCAGAGCTGGTCCTGTTCTATTTCGATTTCCTGCGGCGTGCCCGGACGCCTTCCGTCTCCCACGCGGTTCTCAGACCATGGCGCCTTGCACCGGGCTGCATCCTTCAGCAGCTCTGGAAACGAGGAATGGGACCGCCTTTTGACCGGCTCGCCGGGAGAGCCGACGTGTACCATCTTCCCAACTTCATCCTGCCCCCTCTGCGCCGGGGCCGATCGGTGGTCACTATTCACGATCTGTCATTCATCCGACTGCCGGACACCACGGAAGAGAAGAATCTGCAATACCTGACCGCCCGCATCCGGGATACGGTGTCCCGCGCCGACCTGATCGTCACCGACTCCGAATTCACCGCCCGCGAGGCGGCAGAGCTCCTAAAGGTCAAGTCGGAGCATCTGAGCGTGGTCTATCCCGGCATCGCCACGCGCTTCTTTCCACAGGAGGAGCCCCAGGTAGCCCGGATGAGGCTGTTGCTGTCGCTGGCCCGCCCGTATATCCTCGCGGTGGGGACAATTGAACCCAGGAAGAATCATGCGTTTCTGATAGAGATCTTCGAGCGTCTGGAGGACTTCGACGGGGATCTGGTGATTGTGGGACGGAAGGGATGGAAATGCATGCCCATCTTGGAGCGCATCCGTGATTCGTCCCGCCGTGAGCATATCCGTTGGCTGGCGCGGATCGACGACCACCTGCTCACGGCCCTGTACTCGGGTGCCGAACTGCTCGTCTTCCCCTCCTTGTATGAAGGATTCGGATTCCCGCCGTTGGAGGCGCTGGCCTGTGGATGTCCGGTAGTTGCATCCGCCGCCGCGTCACTGGCGGAGATACTCGGGCGCCCCGGATCGCCGGCAATGCTGGTGGATGGATTCGACCGCGACCATTGGATCGGGATCGTCCGCAAGGCTCTGGCCGACCGTGAGTGGAGGCAGCTCAGTGCGATCCGCGGCCCGGATTACGCCCGACAATACCGCTGGGAGGATGCGGCACGCGCGATGTGGGATAACTACCGCAGCCTGGTCTGATCCATCATTCGTCGATTGGGCAAGTTGATGAATGGATCGCCCTGGCGTCCAGGCCGCAACGACCACGGTCCCGAAGGGGGTGAATCGATCGCATCGGTGAATATTTCAGGCTAGCCTGGATGGGACGCGGCCCACGAGGATGAAATCAGGGCCAAACCAGATCGTAATCGACTGCCGCTGGATCCTCCCCCAGTCCAGCGGAATCGGCGTGTATACCCGCGAGCTGGTCCGCGCGTTGCTCTCGGTCAGCACGCAGGAAGAATACCACCTGCTGTTCAACAACGAATATCTCGCCCGTCGCGAGACGGCCCGCCTGCCCCGCCGGAATGCAGACTTCCATATCTGGCTGGTACCCTGGAGTCCCCTTTCGCTTGGAGGACAAATCGCGCTTCCTTTCCGCATCTGGAAGAGGGCAGATCTGTACCACGGACCGAACTACATGATTCCCTTTCTCGCGTTTCCCCGGAAGCGGCAGGGTTCACCGGCATGCGTGGTGACGGTTCACGATCTCATACCGCTGCGGTTCCCCGACCACGCTCCGCGCGCGCGCAAATCCCGCTTCCTTACCTTCTTCCGGTTCCTGTTGCGCGAAGCCGTGCTGCGGGCCGATGCGGTCATTTGTCCGAGCAACGCCACTTGCCGCGACATTGTGACGCTGTTGAGTCTTTCCCAAAAGCAGCGATCGAAGATCCACGTGGTTCCCGAGGGTATCCCGGCTGGTTTGGGACCCGACCCGGTGAAGCGGGAAAAATATCCCCTCGTTCTTTTCGTGGGCCGCCGCGACCCGTACAAGAACCTCCCCATGCTGATAGACGCGTTCGCCCGACTGCGACGTACCATCCCCCAGGCGCGCCTGGAAGTGATCGGACCGCCTGACCCGCGGTATCCGGAGGCTGAGCAGTCCGCCGCCCGCCTCCGGCTCGGATCCGCCGTCACCTGGCGGGGCTACGTGCCGCCCGAAGAAATGATCAGGGCCTATCAGCGGGCTCATGCCGTAGTGCTTCCGTCCCGCTATGAGGGGTTCGGCTTGCCGGTGCTCGAAGCCATGGCCTGCGGCTGCCCGGTCGTCTGTTCGCGGGCCGGATCACTACCTGAAGTGGCGGCGGACGCCGCACTCTACGTGGATCCGCCCACGCCGGAGGCACTGGCCAGGGCGATGGAACGCATACTCACCGCCCCTTCGCTCTCCCGGATGCTGGCCCGTAAGGGAATCAGCCGGGCCCGGCAATTCTCGTGGGAACGAACCGCGCGCGAGACGATTACCATTTACCGGCGCGTTATGCACGGCGCCGCAGCCGAGGCGGTACCATGACTGATATCCGGCGTAACCCTGTCAATGCCCCAAGTCCCGGAGGCGCGTCGGCCCCACCCCCACGACCGTCGCCCTCCGTCGCAGAAGGGCTGTACCGCATGCGGGCAGTGCTGGTACACGACTGGCTGACCGGGATGCGCGGCGGCGAAAGGGTTCTCGAGCTCCTTTGTGAAACCTTTCCCGATGCTCCCATTTACACCCTCATCCATAATCCGGAGGCGGTCTCCGGGACCATCAACCGGCACCCGGTCTTCCCTTCGTTCCTGCAGAAGATTCCCGGCATCTTCACCCGCTACCGCCTGTTCCTTCCCCTGTTTCCGACGGCCGCCGAAAGCCTCCCCATTCCGCCGGCCGATATCGTTATCAGCACGAGCCATTGCGTCGCAAAAGGCGTAAGGGTGCCGCGCGGCACCCCGCATCTGTGCTACTGTTTCACTCCTATGCGCTACGTGTGGGTATTCGCAGGCGATTACTTCGGAAGCAACCCCATGGTGAGGGCGATCTCTATGCCCCTGCTCCGATACCTGCGCTCTTGGGATCTGCGCTCAGCGGACCGGGTGGATTTCTTCGTGGCCATCAGCCAGCACATCCAGCGCAGAATTGAAGCCTGCTATCACCGTCCAGCTCGCGTAGTGTACCCGCCGGTCAATCTGGACTTCTTCACTCCCGATCCCCACCTAACCCGCGAAGAATTCGACCTGATCGTATCCGCTCTGGTGCCGTACAAGCGGATCGACATCGCCATAAGGGCTTACAATCAGCTGGGGTACCCGCTGAAAATAGTGGGCACCGGGACTGAATATCGCCAGCTGAAGAAGCTGGCCGCCTCCCATATCGAGTTCCTTGGCCAACTCTCCGATGAAGAAGTCCGGAACCTGTACCGGCGGGCGAGATTTGTCATATTTCCAGGGGAGGAGGACTTCGGCCTGGTACCGCTCGAGGCCCAAGCCTGCGGCACTCCGGTCATCGCGTTTGATCGGGGGGGCGTCCAGGAAACCGTCATGGCCGGTCGCACGGGACACCTTTTCGACAGCCAAGACCCCCGATCGCTCGCCACCGCGGTCGAGAAGGCGGCGGGTCAGGAATGGAATCCGGCACTCATCCGGCGGAATGCAGAGAAGTTCAGCGTAAACACCTTTCTGGCTGAACTGGCACGCTGCGTAACCGAATGCATCGCGAGTCGGGCCTAGACCATCCACCCTTCCCGCCGCGGCCGCCCCGTCACCGGCGGGATGGCGTGACACCGAATCAGTCCGCGTTGTCTTCTCCGGCCGCGGACGACTCCGCGACCCCGGAACCCGGCGCCTCGCCCTGATCCTCGCCCTCCTCGGACTCGCTCGGGAGAGGCCGCCGCGCCTCCAGCTCGGCGATACTGTGATCCAGTACGACCGCGTCTCCGGGGCGCTCCGAACCGGCCTCGGTCATACTCCTGCCCGAGCTACCGAAGAAAACGCCGGGTTCGCGGGTACCGCCGCGATCGAAGAACAGCAACGCCGATCCCGCCGCCAGCACCGCAACGATCCCCAGAGCAGCCACCAGCATGGTGACGCGCCTTTCCGAGCGGACCACCAGTTCGCGCAGCATCTCCTCCGATTCATGTGACCTAGCCATCAGTCTGGCTACCGTCCGGGCGGTTCCCCGCGAGGTTGAGTCCATGCGCTGCAGCACCTCCCCGAACCGCCGGAGACCGTCCGCGAGTCGGCGATCCTCCTGGGCCGATTTCTGCAGGTTGTGGTCAATCCGTTCCAGGACCTCGGTCTGTCGTCGAGCCCCCTCCCCCAGTTGCCGGACACTCTGCAGGGAGGCAGGCAACTCTTCCAGGAGCCCCAGGAGCCGCTCCTGCACCTGGGCCTGGCGCTCGAGATGCGAACGTACGGTGCGCGCCAACTCCAGCATCTCTTCATAGCCCGCCTGGAGCACGGCGATCTGTTGCGCCCGACCGCGCCACACGGCAGGCGAGAGATCACCCTTCCCCTCGCCACCCCGCAGGCGCCTGATCCACTGCCTCAATCCCATCGCCGTCCCCCTTCTCTATCCCACCCCTATACCAGCCTCCGGGGCTCCCTTCGAGCGAAAATGCCGGGAGCAAAAGGGGCGACATTTTCCCCGCCTTCCGGCCGGCGGCGGGCCGGTGGCCGCTACCGCAAAAGATTCGCCTCCAGCGGCACTCGAATTTCGTGCACTCTGCCCCGCGGCAACCCTTCAATCAGCTCCCGCGGCAATATCCGCCCCGCGCCCCCCGGCCCGGGAACGCTGTCGACCGGCCGGCCGGCCACCCGCAGC
>DTYT01000298.1 GCA_012961745.1 Kiritimatiellia bacterium
ATTAAGGGCTGCTTGCGGGTGCTCGGACATTAGTAGTGCGGTACCATAGTTATAGAACAGTGGTGCATTTCGGGTGCCATTGTCGATAACACGTTTAAGGGTGTTGGCGGCACTGTCAAATTGAGCTGGAGTGTTGGCGACAAGCAGCTGTGTTACTGCAAGCTGGGATTCAAATTCCTCGCTAAACACCCGGGCGAGCATTGGTGACTCGATCAGCACCAGGTTCTCGTAGTTCTTCCGGGCGGCCGTATAGGTGAAGTTGAATGATCCGGTGAGCACGCGCAGCCCGTCTATCACGACGAACTTGTGATGCATCAGGGCTCGGCCGTGCACGCGAATCCCGCTGCACATTACGCCCTTGGATCTCAGCCTGCGTAATGCAGAACGCATACGCTTGAACGAAGATTCTCCGGCGTCATACTTGAGGTGTATCTTCACCCCCCGTCCCGCGGCGTGAACTAAAGCGTCCACCACGCGCGGCCGGCTGATGATATACACTGCAACAAGTATTTCCCGATCGGCCTTCTGAATCTCGCGCACCAGCAGATCCTCGCAATCGTCATCGAAGGCCGCCACCACGAATGCGGTCATCCGGGAGGTGGGCGCGGGGAAACACACTGGCACGCCCAACACGATCAACATGCCCAGCATGCCCCATCGCAGAAATGTGGAACGCCGCGCCGCGGCAGGCATATCCCCGGTCAGGCTCATGGGCTTTCCTCCTTCTCTGCCATTCCTATTCTGGACGCATCCCCCAGCCGGGCGGATTCCGCGTCATAATTCCGGACGGAAATAGAGGGCCGCCAGCGGGGGAAGCGTGATCTGGATCGAAAAGGGCTGCCCCTGCCAGGGGATCTCTTCGGCATGAACGCCACCGGCATTCCCGATATTGGCACCTCCATAAAGCGCCGAGTCAGTGTTCAACACTTCGCGGTAAAATCCCGGGCGCGGCACGCCCAAACGATAACCCTCGCGGGGTACCGGTGTAAAATTGAATACCGCCACCACCGGTTCCTCCTCCTCCTGCCCCCTGCGTCGAAGAAAGGAAAGGATGCTTTGTTCGCTGTCATGGAAGTCAATCCACTCGAATCCTTCCCAGGAAAAATCCACCTGGTAGAGGGGCGGGGTAGAACGGTAAAGACAGTTGAGGTCCCTGACGAAATCCTGGAGCTTGCGATGAGCTTCGGTTTCCAGCAGGTGCCAGTCCAGACTCTGGTGACAGTTCCATTCCCGCCATTGGCCGAACTCGTTACCCATGAAAAGGAGCTTTTTCCCCGGATGAGCATACATGTAGGCGAAGAGCAGGCGAAGATTGGCGAACTTCTGCCACTGGTCACCGGGCATCCTGTCGAGCAGCGATCGCTTCCCGTGTACTACTTCATCATGAGAGAAGGGCAGAACGAAGTTCTCGCTGAAGGCGTATACCAGCGAAAAGGTCAGACGGTTGTGGTGATACTTACGATAAATCGGATCCTTCGAAATGTACTCCAGGATGTCGTTCATCCATCCCATGTTCCACTTGAAGGTGAATCCCAGCCCCCCGACATAGGTAGGGCGCGACACCATGGGCCAAGCGGTGGATTCCTCGGCATGCGTGCTCAGGCCAGGATATTCACCATGCATCAATTCGTTGAACCGCTTGATAAAGTCAATGGCTTCCAGATTCTCACGCCCGCCGAACGGGTTGGGAATCCATTCTCCATCAGGCCGGGAATAGTCCAGATACAGCATGCTGGCCACCGCGTCCACCCGAAGGCCGTCCACGTGATAGACATCGGCCCAGAACAACGCGTTGGACAGTAGAAAGGAGCGGACCTCATTACGACCGTAGTTGAAGATCAGGGTCCCCCAGTCCAGATGTTCACCCCGCCGCGGATCAGCATGTTCATACAAATGCGTGCCGTCAAAAAATCCCAGCCCGTGACCATCCTTGGGGAAATGGGCGGGGACCCAATCCACGATCACCCCTAACCCCGCCTGATGACACCGGTCGATGAAATACTTGAAATCATCCGGAGTCCCGAACCGGGAGGTGGGAGCAAAGTACCCGATACACTGGTACCCCCAAGAGCCGTCAAAGGGATGCTCGCCGACGGGAAGCAACTCAAGGTGGGTGTATCCCATCTCGCGGGCGTAGGGGATCAGGGTATCCGCGAGCTCCCGGTAGGTAAGCCAGCGGTTGCCCTCTTCCGGCACCCGTCTCCAGGAGCCCAGGTGCACTTCGTAGATACACATCGGCTCCTTGAGCCAGTCGGTCCGCTTGCGCCGCTCCATCCACTCGCCATCCCCCCACTGATATCCGTCCAACCGCCATACGCGCGAAGCGGTTCTGGGCCGCAACTCGCTTGCCAGTGCGTAGGGATCCGCCTTGAGCAGAAGGTGCCCGTGGGCCCCCAGAATCTCAAACTTGTAAAGAGCACCCTGCCGCACACCGGGAACAAAAAGCTCCCAGACACCGCTGGCGCCGCGACTCTGCATCGGATGTACTCTGCCGTCCCAGCGGTTGAAGTCACCCACGATGCTGACCCGCTTGGCATTAGGAGCCCATACTGCGAAGTTGACGCCGGCCACACCGTCCACGGTGAGAGGGTGGGCCCCCAGCTTCAGGTAGGCTCGGAAATGGGTACCCTCCGCGTGCAGATGAAGGTCGAGCTCCGTCAGCTGCAATGGAAACCGGTATGGATCTTCTTGAACCGTCTCGCCATCCTCGCTTCTTATGCGAAGACGATAGACGGCAAGCCGATCCCCCTGCCGGCGGGCCTCAAATATGCCCGCCGGGTGAATACGCTGCATGAGCGTCTCCTCGCCTTCGCACCGAAGATACACCGAGCCAGCGTGGGGCTGAAAGGTCCGGATGATGGTCACATTGGCGTCCGGATTAAAGTGCGGTCCCAAAATGTCACGTGGCGTTGCGTATTCCCCCCGCGCCAATGCATCCAGTTGTTCCCGGCTGACGCTCACAAATAATTAATACTAGCGCCAGAGTCCCCGATACGCAACCTGCGGTTCGGCTTACCCGACCCCCATCCGCCCCCACTTCCACGGCGGCGCACGTTCACCAGGCCAGCCCGCAGGACGCCATTCTCACCAGAGGCAAATGCTTCCCACGTTCGGCTTGAAGGCAATATGCGCCTCCCCAGGAACTCAGTCCGTGAAGCTCACCCGGCGACCGCTGCCGGCCACAATCCGGCCGACCATCACCGGCCGCATTCCAAACGACGATATGACGTGACGGGCCTTGGGGACCTCCGCCGGGCGAACCGCCACTACAAAACCGATCCCCATGTTGAAGACCCGGAACATCTCCTGCTCGGTCACCGCCCCGCCCTCCTGGATCACCCGAAACACCCTCGGAGGCCGCCATGCTCCCTTTTCGATCACCGCTTCAGTCCCGGGGGGCAAAATCCGCGCCACATTGTCCACCAGTCCGCCTCCCGTGATGTGGGCCATCCCGTGGACCCTGACCGCGGACAGCAGCTTGCGGACCGGCCGCAGATAGCTGCGATGCACTGTCAGCAGAACTTCCCCCACGGTGCGCTTCAACCCGGGGAAGGGATCCCGCGGGTGCAGTCCCATGTCCTTGAAAAGTACCTTTCGCGCCAGAGTATATCCATTGGTATGCAGGCCGGTGGAGGGCAGCCCGAGGAGAACGTCGCCGGGGCGGACGCGTTCGCCGGTAACCAGGGAACGGCGGGCTACCCATCCCACTATA
>DTYT01000299.1 GCA_012961745.1 Kiritimatiellia bacterium
GAGAAGTCCACTCGTAACTCCAGTCTGAAGCCGCCAGCTTGAACTCCGACTGGCTGTCGTCCGACGGCGCCTGAATAGTGACCCGCCACACGCCCCCGGAGAGCGCCATGGCGGTTGTGCCCCAGGAATTGAACTCGCCGCGGTAGTAGAGTTCACTTACCGCGTATACGGAAACGGCCGGCAGCACTACTGCCGCCACGATTGCTCGCAGGACCTTCATCACCCACACCCCTGTCCGGTTGTTGAATATACAGTTTAGCGTTTTAATTGAAGCATGGATAATGCTCCCCTGTCAACCCCCGTTCAAGCACTTTTTCATGGCTGAAATCGCTCTTCTTGAAACCGATCCGGTACTACGCCGCTTCGCCCCTGCAGACGCCTTGCCCCTTGCCGCGCAGCCACTTCAGACACCAGCGGTCCCCGAAAGGATCGGTCATGACCCTCGGGAGGTACTCGCACCAAGGCCCGCGCGGGGAAACCACGGGTGTGGAAAAGGGGGCGAGGCGGGCGCCTCAGCCCGACTCATCAAGCAGAAAACGGCTCACCGGTATCACGGATCGCTCCAGCTCCGCTACTGACATCCCCAGCACCCTGTGTAGCGAACAGGCCTCGCCTACCGTGAATCTTCCCACGGCCATGCGACGGAGCTCTTCCAGGAAGGCGCCGCATCCCAGTCCGCGGCCCACATCGTGACAGAGGGTGCGCACGTAGGTGCCCTTGGTACATTTCAGCCGGAAACGCGCCCGCGGCGGGTCGAAGTCCAGTAAGTCAAACCGATAGACGTGTATCAGTCGCGGCTTGCGTTCCACTTCCCTGCCACGCCGCGCAAGTTTGTAAAGGGGCACGCCGTCCTTCTTGATCGCTGATATCATCGGCGGAGTCTGCAGCACGTCGCCTTTCCATTTCTCCATCTCGGCCTGCACCATTTCACGGGAAATATCCGAGTAGTCACCGGTAGCAATCGCTTCCCCATCACGGTCATGGCTGTCGGTGGTAATCCCCAGATGGAGGGTTCCCCGGTACTCCTTGTCGGAACTCATCACCTGCTCGAAAAGGCGCGTCCCACGCCCCAGAAGAATTACGAGCAGCCCGGTAGCCATGGGATCGAGGGTCCCCCCGTGTCCCACCTTGCTTAGCTGGAACTTCCGGCGGATCGCGTCCACCACATCATGGGAAGTCATGCCCGTCGGCTTGTCCACCAGCAGGAGTCCATCTATATCCCTCCGCGGAATACTAGGCGGAACCATTTCCGGGTCCTCCGTCGCCGTCCTCGCCGACTTCATGCTCCAGCTTCTGGATTATTTCCAGCACCCGGTCGCCTTCGCTGATAGAACTGTCGAGCGAAAAGGTCAGCCGCGGAATATACTTCATTCTCACTGCCATTCCTATCCGGCGCTGCAGGTCGGGGGCATGTTTGCGGATCAATCGCATCATGCGGCCGCGGTCTTCCTCGCGACCGACAATGGAGACGTACACGTGCGCCTTGTGCAGATCGGGGGACACTTCAACCCGGGTAACCGTCACCGCCGCGAAATCGAAGCCTGCCTCGTGCACCACCCGGTAGAGGCCTGCGGCGATCTCCCTCTTGATCAGTTCGTTGACCCGTGCCATGCGCCTGGAACTCATGGGCTGCCTCTGGAGACCGCCAGTCCGCTACGTGGCCTGATCTCACTAGAGTTGCGGCTTTATCTTCTCAACCCGGTAGCACTGAACGACGTCTCCCGGTTGGAACGCATCGAAGCCTTCCAGGCGAATCCCGCATTCCTGTCCCTCGCGCACTTCCGGTACGTCGCTCTGGAACCGACGCAACGATGCTATCCGGCCGTCGAACAAAGTCTCCCTGCCACGCAGCAGGCGGGCCCGTTCACTGGCCACCACCTTCCCCCTGGTTACCACGCACCCGGCCGCAGTGGTTCTACGTGCCAGCGGGAAAACCTGTTTGACTTCCGCCACGCCGAGGATCTGTTCCCGAACCTCCACACCCAGCAGATCGGTGAGAGCCTCCCGGATGTCGTCCATCAGCTCGTAGATCACGTCGTAAAGGCGAATCTCCACCCCCTCCTGCCTCGCCAACTTGGAAGCCTTTCCTTGAACCCCGACGTGGAAA
>DTYT01000300.1 GCA_012961745.1 Kiritimatiellia bacterium
CCCGCCGACCACGTGCGGATTCACGTGGCAGACGTCCCGCCCACCAGTCGGCCATAAGATCCAGGTAATACTTTTCCGAACGCGGCCAGCGCAGCGAGTCCGGATGAAATGCGATCAGAATAATTTCAGGGCGGCGCCTGGCATTCTCGAGATAGCGGCGCAGCAACACCTCCTGAGCATCCGCCCGCAGGTAACTCAAGGTAGCCAAACTTAACACCCGGCGGCGGAGCATCCGGCTCAGCAGGTCGGCCCGGATATCCAAGAGACAGGCCGAATCCCCGAGCAGTAACACGTCGGCGGCACTTGCCCGCTCGGCCGCCGCCGCCTGGTGGAGGACGATGGTCCGGTCCATATCCGACACCGGCCAGGGCCGCGGAAGGATCCCGCTGCGTCCCATAAGGGCCAGCGCGCTTCCCAGCAAAAGGGCGAAGACGCCCGGCCCCAACAGAACGCCCGTGGCACCCTTCCACTGCAGCCGGTAGCTGTGACTCGGCGTACTCATCAGAACTGAAAATAGATAAAGGGCCGTGCCCCCGGGGACCACAGCGCGGCGATCAGAAGGACCATGCCGCCCTGCAGCAAGGCTCCCAGGACGCGGCCTTCAGCGGCCCGGCCGCAGATCCGCGCCGTCAAAGGGTTCTCCACCGCGCACAGGAAAAGACCCAGCACCGCCGCCGTCATCCAGCCATACCAGATCCATCCCGTGATCCGCCAATCGGCCAGGGAGAGGGTCATGGAAGCGGCCTGCTCCAGCGAGGCCGCCCGAAACAGGAGCCAGCCGTAGAAGACGAACAGCATGGTGAACATCCACCGCAAAGCATCCGTCGCAAGGGTGCGGCGGGAAGTCGGCGCCGTCCCCGGAAAAACTCTCTCCGCACACAGCCCCAGTCCATGCCATGCACCCCAGACTACGAAGTGCCAGGCGGCACCATGCCAGAGTCCGCCCAGCAACATGGTGAACATGATATTGATCAAGGTCCGGACTGGCCCACGGCGGTTTCCGCCCAACGGGATGTAAAGATAGTCACGCAGCCAGGTGGAAAGGCTGATATGCCAGCGGTGCCAGAAATCACGGATGCTCCGGGCCAAGTACGGAAGGTCGAAATTGGTCATCAGATTGAATCCGAAAAATTTCGCCGTGCCCCGGGCAATATCCGAATAGCCTGAAAAATCGCAATAGATTTGCAGGCCGAACGCCATCACACCCAGTAACACCGCCGGTGCACTGGGGCACGAGGCTGCGAAGACCGCATCCGCGATCGGCGCCAATGAATCCGCAATAACCACTTTCTTGAACATGCCGCGGATGAAAAGCCAGACCCCCTCGGCCAACATCTCCCGGGTGATGACCCGTGAGGTGAGAAACTGAGGAAGAAGACGATGCGCTCTTTCTATCGGTCCGGCCACCAGTTGCGGGAAAAAGGCCACGTAGGCGGCGAAAGCCGCCAAGTCGCGTGTGGGTGGTATCACCCCGCGGTAGACGTCGAACGAGTAACTCATGGTCTGGAAGGTATAAAAGGAGATACCCACCGGAAGAACCATGCCCAGGGAGGGAAGATCCGCACGCAGACCCAGCATCTCCAGGATCCGTTCCAACGAAGCAGCGAAAAAGTCGTAATACTTGAAAAACCCAAGAATCAAGAGGTTTCCCGTGACACTAGCGGCGAGAAGCAGCCGGCGGGCGCCGGGTTGGGCGGTGCGCCCCAATCCCCGTCCCACCAAGTAATCCAGCAGGGTGGATATGATGATGAGCCCCAGGAAGCGCCAATCCCACCACCCGTAGAAAGCGTAGCTGGCGAACACCACCAGGAGGTTGCGCAGGCGCAGCCGGTTCCTCACCAGATAATAAGCCAGACAAAAGGCCAACAGGAACTTCAGGAAGTCACTGGAATTGAACAGCATCCCTTTCTCCTGTTCGCCCCGGATCTTCCACCGGCTGCTTCTGCAGAGGATAGAGACTCCCACCGCCGGGGTCCACCTTGCGGAAAACAAACACCAGGAAAGCGGGTATAATCACGCGAGTGAACGCCACGAGACATCCCGGCATAATCGTCATCCTGGTCGCGGGCCTTCTGCCGGGCGTAGCGACACGGGGCGAAACCAACCGCTACCTGCTGGACATTCCGGCATACGACTGGCATTACGGCTGTTTCGGCACCGCCAGCGGCATCTTGATGGGCTACTGGGACCGAAACGGTTTCCCCAACATGTACACTGGCCCGACCGCAAACGGCATCGCACCCTTGACCAATAGCGGAACCAATTCGGGTATCCGCTCGCTCTGGGCCACCCAGGCGGCGTTCGACGGCCGCAGCGCCACCAATTACGGGCATGTGGACGATTACTGGATCACCTATGAAAGCGAAGATGCCGATCCTTGGCATACCCGCGGCTGCGAGCATCCGCCGGACTGCGTGGGTGATTTCATCGGCCTCAACCAGAACCGCTGGACCAACCTGAACAGCGAATGCAACGGCAACCGGGACGGGTGGGCTTTCAACTACTTCGATACCAGCGGGGCGCGGCGGGTCAACTTCACGCCGGGACCCGAGGCGGGGCTGCCCGCGCGTGACGTACAGTCCGGACTCCGCGCCTATGCCCAGTACCGTGGATACACTGCGGACTCCTTCTCGCAACTGGTGGATATCTGGACCGACACGCCACCTGGTCAAGGATTCACCTTTCAAGATGTCGTCCGGGAAATAGAAGCAGGCTATCCCCTGCTGCTCATGCTCCAGGATCATATCTACTGCAGGACCAGCGGGTACAATCCGGACGTGCATGCGCTGGTCGTCTGCGGCTACCGGGTCACCGACGACGGGTTGCAGCAGGTTAGGGTGCGCACCGGTTGGACCACCGATACCAACGCCTATGACCTCAAGAGCTGGGCGGAAGAAAAATGGTACTCCTGGTTCGGATCATGGCCCCGCGGTGCGATCGGATTTCACCCCCGACCCCAAGTATCGTCCGTGAGCCGTTCCGGGGCGACCATCATTATCAGTTGGGCCGGACCCCAAGCCCGGCTCTACGATGCCGTGGCGGACGCGGTGATCACGCTCCACTGGTACGTGGTCGAAGGCAGCTCTTCCCTGAGCGAGCCCTCGTTCAAAGCGATTTCGCCGGCGGTCAGCGCACTCACACTCACTCTGACCAATCTGGCGGACAACATCTCCTTTCTGCGCGTGCGGCATCTGGAATCGGTGAACATGCCGGACACCAACCTGCGCCACGCTGTGGAGAACGCAATTACCGACAAGTACGGCCCGGTCGACACGCTCTTCGATCTCGATCTGGAAGGACTGTTTCATCTCCAAGCCCGCCAAACCAACATCGTTCGGCTCGACGGCCTGGAATACGCCGTCAACCTGACCAACCTGGACCTCGAGGGGAACCTAGTCACGCAGCTGGACGCATTGGTACTCAACTGCGGCTGGTCCGGCCTGGGCTACGGTGACCGGGTATGCCTTTCCAACAATCCGCTCAATGACTTCGCCCGGACCAACCAGATTCCATACCTCACCAACCACGGCGTCCGCGTCTACTGGTAACCTGAGAACGCCATCCGGGAGAGAATGCGGTCCACGTTTTGGGGTGTAACCAGCTGGAACCTTTGCGTGCCGTCTTCTCCGGATTGCTCCACCACGGCCGCGGCAAACAACCCGGAAGCAAAGGCTTCCCGCACCAGCTCCGGCCGGTCGAGTACCTGAAAATCCGGCAGCAGGAACGCCAGGCTAACCCGGTCGCCCCATTGCCAGAGAGGCTCTCCCGGGAGTCCCGCCGGAATCCCTATCAGGCTGACGATCAGCCTGCAGTCGGCATGCTCACCCGCAACTCTGGTTAACTGCCCCGGCGCCATCAGGTAACTCAACGGGGTGGGAGTGGGAAAGCGTACCATCGCCAAGGGGCGCCTTTCGGCTCCCGGCCGCAATTCCGGATAAACCACCGCCGCGGTCGTGATCCGGCCACCGAATCCCGCCTTCAATCCCTTCAATGCGGCCTGTTCAAACCTCCGGACCATGTCGGGACACTTCTCAGAACGCGTGAAGGGGTTGGACAAAATCAACGCCCGGGCGCCGGGGAACTGATCGGCGAGATAGCATCCCAACTGGCGGGCCACCGATTCCCGGGTGCGAGTGTGCCGCACATGCCCCCGCCCGCATCCCACCCCACCCGCCAGAAACACCCCGACTAGCATGACCCATATCAAGCGCGGATACATATTGCCTTTCCGGCGGGGGTTCATCCGTTCACCAGTATCCCGGTCTCGTGTCGGCACCATACACCGCATTGATTCCCATGGCCGTCAGACGGTTCCGGTCACAGCTTTCCACATGTCCATCCAGAAACAGGCCATTGGCCCGCCCGTCATGCCGCGCGTGCACCGTGGCAGGGTCCCAGGCCGCTCCGAAATGCCGGTACTGTTTGGCCCGAAGCCCCTGCCGGCCGCTGCTGGTAGTGTCGGCCACGAGCAGAAAGCCTGCCGGTTCCGGGACACGACCGACCGCGAGATAGCGCTCCTCGCCCATGGTATCGAGATAGTCCTCGGGAGGGTCAACCCGTATGCCGTAACTACAGTACCAACCGACATTATCGGAGAAGCCATAGGGCGGATAGGCAGGGCAGTAGAAAAGGTCCGGCTCATTCGCCCCCGTTGCTGCGGCCACCGCCGCCCACGAGTTGCGATCATCGTCCCCGGGACTATACAGATAAATCCGCCCCTCTTTCTGGGCGGCCTCCAGCATCAAAGCGGTACCGATCTGGCGGAGATTCGAGAGGCAGACCGCAGACTGACTCCGGGCCTTCGCCCGGTTGATCGCCGGAAAAAGAAGGGACGCCAGGACCCCCACCAATACTGTGACCACCATCAGCTCAATCAGGGTGAAGCCCCTGCCGTGCCTGGCGGCGGTACCTTTCACGGTTTCATCTTACGCTCAATCACGAGGAACGGTAAACGGGGCCGGCGGCGATTTCGGCATTATGCAAGGACATGCTTCCGGCAGGGGCCCGGCCGCATCTTCCCGGAAAGATTCTCCCCCTCCAACATGTCCCTTGCGGGAGCACCAGATCCGACCCCGAAGACCCGGCCGCACGCGGAACCGTTCCGCCACCCCGCAAGAGTCCCCGGGCACCAAGTGGATATCCACACACCCCGGTCGGAACCGCCCTCCTGAGCCGCCGGACCAAGCAATGGTACGATAACCGCGCTAAGCATCCGTCCGACCGCCCCCGCCGACGGCGCGTTCTGTCCGCCGTGGTCGTCCTTCGGAGATCATCCCGGGGACCCGCCGCCGTTACGAGCCTCCACGCCATCCGCGGGACAAGGACACTGCTGGCGGCCAACGCTACCGGAGAAAGCCAGGCTTGTCACTTGCCGCGCGCGCTGGTAGAATTAAGATTTGTCGGGTTATGCAGCAGGGGGGAGTTGCTATGAAGAAGTCGTGGTTTTTCCTTTCAATCTGCGTGAACCTCGCCGGTGCGGTGGCGTGGGGAGCGGTCCTGTACTACGATGATTTCGTCTACAACGAAGGCAACCTGGTAAATGTTTCCGGAGGGAACTGGGTCAAGGCCAGTGGAGTCAATCAGGACATTCAAGTAGTAGACGGGAATCTGGTCTACGGCAATTACCATGCTAACGGGCGGATGATCGAGTTGGGACAAGGAGATTACGATGACCGTCATAGCATCACCAGCCAGTCCGGCCCCGTCTACGCGGGAATGCTCTTAAGGGTAGATGAGGTCGGATCCGGCGACACCTATTTCTTCGCCTTCGGAGAAGGTAGCGGGTACGACGGACGGGTATTCGTCCAGCCGGGTTCGCAGGCCGGCACCATCCAGCTGGGAATCAACACCGGCGCCAGCTCTGACCCGGGAGTGCTCAGCGGAGATTATCCGACCGGCAGTGTCATCCACATTATATCCCGGTTCGACAACAGTACCGATGTAATATCGCTGTGGATCAACCCCATGGATGGAGAAGGGGATCCGGACCTCATCTACACGAACTCCGTAACCGGCACTACCATTGACAGCGTGGTTTTCCGCCAGGGAGACGACTGGGACAATGGCGATTCGACGTTCTACATCGATGCCCTGCGTGTAGGAACTCAGTGGGACGATGTACAGTCAATCCCGGAACCCCGATCAGCCGCCCTACTGCTTATGGCCGCCGCGTTCCTGGTCGGAAGACGGCGGCTGGCCGCGAGAGACACCAGGAAGCCCCCGGTTACGTGAAGCCCTTTGTTAGCTGCATTGCCGACGGTGTCGCTTGGGAATTCCTCAGGGGGCGCCACTCAACCCTTGTAAACTGGCAGGAGTCTTTCTAGCATCCGCTTTTTTCGAGCGTCAGACCCGCAAGCAACTGGAGGGCACCCCCCATACGGCAGGCAGAACCGAAAACGGCGATGTCGTGGTGATCGGCGCAGTCACTGCCCGGGCGCTCCGCCCGGAGCGAAGGGGTGCCACTAATACACGATCTGGTGGTACGGGTCCTCGTACCAAGGGGAATACGCCATACACCGCGCCACGCCGGCGGGAAGGTGGACGCGCCGTCATGCCTCACGCCACTTGGAAAAGAGCGCGTATAGAGTTCGTCGGGGATCGCGCGTCCAGTATCGACTGGGAAGCCTGTACCGTTCAACCTGCCGGTGGTGCCATCCGCTCCCGGAGCCGACTTGATGAACGTCGATACCATATCCGCGCCGCCGGACGAACTGCGGATGGGGCAGGATAGCGCATCCCGCGGCGCGGTTATACCATCCTGCGATTCTATATCCCATCCAGAGTCTGCAACAACTCCTTCACGCCTTTGCGGGCCAGCCGGAGGAGCTTCTCCAGCATCCGATGAGAAAACGGACCGCGCTCCCCCGTCCCTTGAATTTCCACCAGGCGTCCCCCACCGGTCATCACGACATTCAGGTCTACCTCTGCAGACGCGTCTTCCTCGTAACACAAGTCCATCAAGGCGTGTCCGTCAACCACACCGACGCTGACTGCCGCCAAAGAGTCTCTTATCGGATTCGTATCCAGAACTCCCTGCCGGAGCAGTCTGCGGACCGCGAGTCTCAGGGCGACGTAGGCACCGGTAACCGCCGCCGTCCGCGTACCGCCGTCGGCGGCCAGCACGTCGCAGTCTACCCAGAACGTCCTCGGCCCCAAAGCGTCCAGGTTGGTCACCGACCGCAGGCAGCGGCCAATCATCCGCTGTATCTCGTGAGTCCGCCCTCCGATCCGGCCCGCGGTAGATTCCCTCCGCGTCCGCTCTGTGGTGGAGTAGGGCAGCAGGGAATACTCCGCGGTAATCCAGCCACCGGTCGTCCCCTGTTCCCGCATCCATCGCGGAACCCCCTCTTCCATAGTAACCGCGCAGATTACCCGGGTGCTTCCCAGTCCGATAAGCACCGATCCGGAGGCCAGGGGTGCCGGATTCTTGCGCAGCATCAATTTCCGCAACTGGTCCGCTCGCCGGCCGTCGGCACGCTGGAATGGCGGGGCGTTCACCTTTCGGAAAAACATCCTTTCGCACTGGGAGGTGGTGCGCCTGGCAGGGATCGAACCTGCAACCTTCAGCTCCGGAGGCTGACGCTCTGTCCAATTGAGCTACAGGCGCATATCCCGCGCTACATTGTACGCCCCCGGCTGAGGATCGCAACCCGCTTCGGACACTGTCCGGGCAATCCGCCCCATAGTTGCAGTCCACCGCCAAAACCGCTATTGTGGAAGCGGTTCTGAGGTTCCGGTCCATGAACTCGAACACAGGGCATCCCGGCAGGCCACCTGAAATACCGGGATATGAGTTTGTCCGTTTGATAGGCGCAGGGGGAATGGCGGCAGTATGGGCGGCGCGACAGACAGCGCTTGATCGGCTGGTCGCGATCAAGCTCTTCCGTCTGGGTGCCGTATCCGACGCGGAATGGGTGGCACGTTTCAAGCAGGAGGCGCGGACTGCAGCTCATCTGGTGCATCCTGGCATCGTGCAGGTGTACGACGCGGGTGAAGCGGACGATATACTCTACTATGTAATGGAGCTGGTGGAAGGCTGCAGTGTTGCAGAACTGATAGAGATCAAGGGTCGCCTTCTGGAACGCCATGCTCTGGCCGTCGCCTTCGGGGTGGCCGAGGCACTCCGGTTCGCCTGGCAAAAGGCGGGTATCATCCATTGCGATATCAAGCCGGCCAACATCCTCATTGATCGCGAAGGGGTGGTCCGCGTCACGGACCTGGGCCTCGCGCGTACCGCGGCCAGCCGACCGCTGGCTGATGAAAAGGAGATAACCGGAACTCCCAACTACGTTTCCCCCGAACAGGCGCAAGGAGAGACGAAGCTGGATTTCCGCACCGACGTGTATTCCCTGGGCGCCACCCTTTATCACATGGCAACCGGGGTGCTTCCCTTCGGTGAGTTTGGCCCCTTGGAAGTGCTCCGTTGCCAGCTGGAAGGCTACCTGACCGACCCGGTCGAGCTGAACCCGGAGCTTTCGCCCGCGACTGCCTGGCTGATCGAAAAGATGATGACCCGCGATCGCTCTGCGAGATACCAATCCTGGGATGCCGTGGTCGAAGACATCGAGTGGGTTAGGGAACGGGGGCTGCTCCGCTCCGCTCTCCCCCCGGCAGGGACCAGCACCGTTCTTCGGTCACCCAACCGGAAACCGCCGCGGCCGCGGAAACCCGCCACCGCTTCGAGGCTCAAGCCGGCGGGTGGCTCTGATACCCCCCGAGGTGAGAAGCGTAGTGTGGTTCTGCCGCGGGATCTCAAAGAGCGTGCCGGATTGAAAGAGCGCGCCATGGCGCTGCAGGCCACCTACCCATTCATACGCCTGCTGGCTGTAATGGCCGTCACGATCACTCTTTACGGTTGGCTCTACTACCTGGTCTCAAGCCCCGTGCACCGCGAAATGCAGGCTGCCCCCCGCCGAGATCTGCCCCGGGGCGCTTCCACGGTGCAGAAGGTCCGATGGGAAGAAAAGCCGGTGGAACGGTTACCTCAACCCGAGGCAAGATCCGTCGCGGAAGCTCCCGTCCCGGTACGCCCGGCGCCCGCCCCACAAAAGCGGGAAAAGATCGCCTGGCGCAACTCCTCCTTTCTCCAGGGCGCGCGAGCTTTCAATCATGCCTACGCGGAATTCCGCAAATACACCGCTACGCGCGGAAACGCGCGGCAGCTGCAGCAGATCGAAGAAGAAGTACGCCAAGCTATCCGATCTTTCGAGAGCTGCCGGGAAGCAGCACCCGCTGAGGTGGACATCAACGAACTCATCGATCGCAGCTATCACTTGCTGGCCGATATTCGCCAGGCGATGCGGGGGGCACCGTTGTCGGGCGAGACAGCTCCCGTACCGGAAGCATCGGGAAGCCGCCCGCCACCTGCGCTTCGCCTTGCACTGCAGGTGGGATGGGATCGTGTGGTACCGGCCCGCAACCGTATTCTGGATGATCTATATGAGCTGCTTTTCGAACACGGCTCACCTTCTCCGAATCTGGATGCGCCACGGGCAGTGGTATTGTTTGATGAGATTACCTACCTGATGCCCGCACGCGACGCTCTGATCATCTTGGGGAGCCGCTCCCGGCGGAAGAAGCCGGTCCGCAGTCCGGCCTTTCCGCCCAACAGCTTCTATTACTACGAGGTACAAGGTGATTTCGGGGAAGGGTTCTCAACGCTGCTGCTGGTGGCGGATGTCAATGACCAGGTGGCCGCGATACAGCTGGCCGACAACTCGACGCGCGAAGAACTGTGGCTCAACCCCGCACTGTTTTCCGATGAATGGCGTACCTACGATTTTGTACGCGGCAGGCAGCGCGCCACGCCCCGCTGGAAAATCGCACACGAAGTAGCGGAACGGGGAATGGTGGTCTGCATCCGTACCGAACTGGCAGACCGGAACCCGGAAGGTTATTTCCAATTGGGATCGTCCCGTGCCCGGCTCTCGCTCTATCTTCCGCGGTCACTGGTCAACGTGTTGCTGTACTATGTCCAGCGGCAAAGGAACCTTATCCCGGCTCCCGGTGGCGGAAAGGCCGGGTTACATCTTGGGAGGAGGCGCACTCAGCCGCTCCATCCCAGCCCCGGCTGCCTGGACAAGGTCATTGAAGGCCTGCTGCAGTTGGGACACGAGACTGGCATCCGGCAGGAAATACAGCTCCGCGGCCAATGCAACCAGAAAGGCCAGAAAAGCCCCGCGGAGCGGCCGTACTTCAGACCGGACCGCTACGTAATAGAGCAGATACGGCGGTACCGTCAGGCAGGCAATCCCCTGCAGCACGCTGTCGTTGAAGGCTGACAGCAGCGTCAGCAGGTAAATCAGCATCCCCAACGCATTCCTTATCTGGAAATAATAGACTCCTTGAGGGAATCCTGCGTCGAGAAGGTATTGCATGCCGATGAGGATCCCGCCCATGCTTAGAAAGCCCACCCAAGTAATCAGCCCGCCCGGCAGAAGACGCCTCCGGGGAGTCCGGTGAATTTCCGCAAATACCGCATTTCCCGGAGCAGCTGCCGGAGTCTCCCCCTCCCGCCCGTCCTTCCCGGCCGCGCTCTCTTCCTGCAAGCGCAGGACCGGGCCGCGCCGGGGACGACCGACGACCTTCACCAGACTCTGGCATTGGGGACAGCGGCAGTGGTCCTCCGCAATGAACTCCGAGACCCTAAATGCATGACCGCAGCTCCGGCATTGAAGAACTATATCGCCCATCGCAGCTGTCCCCCCGTATTCCGCTTTTTCCAGCATAAGTCCCGCAATTCCCGCGGCAATACAAATTCTCTTCAGTCGGGCCAACCGCCTGCCGGCCCTCTTTCGTTGTGACCAGCAGGTTTCTCCCTGGCCGGAGGCGGTCTCGCCACCTATTTCGCATCGAGTAGAACGTTCTACTCGATGCGAAATAGGTGGCGAGACCGCCTCCGGCCAGGGAGAA
>DTYT01000301.1 GCA_012961745.1 Kiritimatiellia bacterium
AGAGCCCTGATGCTCTGATGGGCCTCCCGCTGGGCCCGCGCCGTGAACTTTCGGCGCATCTCCACCGAGAAATCCTCTCCCGGGGCATCATAGATACCCATCTTCCACGATGAAAACAGTCGGCGGGCTATTCTTTCGGCCTTTGCCATCTCAGCAGGGTCCAGCTCGTCTTGGGGAATGCTCTGGAACGGAGACCGGCTGCATCCCACCGCGGCCACGAGAAGAAAAGCGACCGGCATAAGGCGACATCTACGGCTACAGGCGTTGGCAGAGGGCTTCATGCTCATCTCCTTTCCGTATCGGTACCAACAGTACCACAGACGCAGCCCGGATGCGATGGGAAAATTGCCTGTGGCCGAGGGGCTTGTCTGCGCCGCCGGCACCACCTCCGGAAGGATAATGCAATACGCCATACTGAGCAGCCGAATACGGTGCCTTCCATTAGTGGCCTGGATGGATAAGCCCCTACTGCCCGGCGAAGAACAGCCGCAGTGCCGGTACAAACTCCGCGGAGGCGCAACGCACGGTACTTGGCTGCTTCCCGACCGGCGGCGTCCAGCAGCACTCCCCAGACACCGGCTTCCGGGCACCCTATCATGCACTATCCGGAAGCAACCGCAGGTCGCCAGCCGCCGCTCTCCCGCCGGGCGGCATGAGGTGGCGAGGTTCGAGAAACCGGATCCGCACCGTATTCCTCCTGCCGGAATCCCCGGCGGTGGACCAATGGAGGGCTCAGCCATGATGTGGTCTGTGTCAGCCCCCCGAAGACAAGAAAAGCCACCACGATCAGCATCCACACCGGAACTTCACTTGGTAAAGGCTTGACATGGTTCCGCCGTGGGAGGCGGACTCCGATGTTGCCCGGCCTTTTCCGGGCATGACATCGGAAAGGCTTGCTAGGCTACCGGATTTTTCCTTCCATGGAAGGGCGCGCAGGGATCGACATAGAGACGAAACACAAAGGCGGCCGGAATATGACGCCTGGCGGCGGACCGGTGAAGAGTCAGCAGACGCGTGAGAGGATCGTTCTGGCCGCTCTCGCCCTGAGCTGCGCAGCCATATACCTGCGCCTGACTCTGCCTTCACTCCATGCGGGCTGGCTCCCTTTGGATGATCTGCCGCAGCTCTATCACATCCGGGGAGGCCGGCACCTGGGCGACCTGCTGGGTCGGGATGTATTCGGCTTTTTCCGCCCGATGAAGAATCTGCTTTTCGTGGGGTTTGACATGCTTTCACAGTGGGGGATGGCCGGGGTTCGTCTGTTGGCGATCTGTGTGGGGGCGTGCAGCGCTGCAGGAATCTACTGGTTCCTGGTCTCGCTTTTTCGCAGTCAGACATGGGCCCTTGTCGGGACGATGCTGTGGCTGTTGTCACCGACTACCCTGTGCGGAATATGTTGGTTGAGTGCAGTCAACATCACTGCCATGACCGGTCTGATCGGTTCCGCGGGGGCCATGAGGGAGCTGGCCTTGATGCGTCGCGGGGTCAGGGGATGTGTGTGGGGACTGGGGGCGGTGGGCTGTCTTGTGCTGGCGCTGGCATGCTACGAGGGTGCTGTCGCCGCTGTCCCAGCGTTCGTGGCGCTGGACCTTTTTCTCCATCCGGAAAGATTTACGTCCCGGGTTGGCACATTGCGCCGCAGAGTCGTGGCATTGCATCTGGTGTATCTGGGCATTATCGCCGTGTATCTGGGAGCCTACCCCCTGCTGCGTGGCGCCGGGGCCATTCACGGCGGAAAGTTTTCTGGAGCATCTGCAGCCGAAGCCTCATTTGCATCCGCGTATTTCTTCCTGCAGCATTTGTGGGCGTGGGTATGGCCTTTCGGCAGGATGGCCGTGCTAGGCGCCTATATTTCGGGAGAGGTGCCCCTGTGGCGGCTGGTGTCATCATGGATCATTCTTGCAGGACTGGCGGTCGCTACGGTCGGCCTTCGCCGCCGTCATCCCGTTTGTTCATTCGGGGTTGCATGGTTCCTGATCTGTTTCACGCCGATGAGCAACATTCTAGGGTCGCGCTCGGGGCCGTACGGCGAATACTATTTGATCCTCCCCAGTGTCGGTCTGGCGGCTGCCGCGACCCAGTGTCTCCGACGGCTATTTGCGGGTATCGGGCGCACGCTAACCCTGTTGCGGATTTCCGCGGGACTGGGCCTGCTGGCATGGCGGTTGGCGGCAGTGGCAGAAGCGGCGGTCAGGGCGGACATCTGGACCAGCCCGGCGGCGATCTGGGAGAGAACCCTCCGAACATTTCCGAATGCCTTCGGTGCGATGGTGGAACTTGCCAAGCTGCGGGTGGCGGCCGGTGACTACGTGGGGGCAGATTCCCTTCTGCAAAAAGCGCTTGAGATTGCCCCGGACCTCTCCGGTGCGCTGGCGGTCAAGGCCGTGGTCACTGACCGTACCGGTGATCCCCTCAAGGCGTTGGGTTACGTCGAGAGACTGCTGCAGGACCAGCCGGGGAACCCGTGGGCCTTGCGCTTCAAGGGGTACCTGTACGAAGATCGGTTGGGCCGTCCGGAGGAAGCCGGCGAGCTCTACCGGAGGGCGGTGCAGCGTCGGCCCTGGAACCTGTACTCAGTGGATGCGGCCCAGGCATGGGCCTGCTGGTTAGCGACCAGGGGCAGGAGGAAGGAAGCCATCCAGTTGTGGGAGGAGTGCCTGCGGTATGCGCCACACGACCCCGTAATCCACTACAACTTGGCGACAGCCTACCGGCAAGAGGGCCTCTCTCCGGACCAGGCTGCCCGCCACGCTGCGGAAGCGGCAAAGCACGGACTCCGAGGGGCCCCCGGGCCGCCCGGCGGCCAGCGCAGGTGATAAGCTGGACAAGGGCGGGCCGGGCCGCGTTCCGCGCCGGCCTGCCTGAATCCTCCGGTGTCTGACGTGAGCGCACGTGGCCGGCTTGACTTCCCGCGGGGAGCAGGATAAGGTTTGCACACTTCGGGAGCGGCGGGCCTTGGTGCGGTGCTTCCGGTTGCAGGAGGGAACCGGTAGCGGGGACCAGTGGGATAGCGGCCGCCCCGGGCGGCAGCGACACGGGAGGAAGGAGGGCGGAGCAGCCCCATGGCAGTGCGTATCAGATTGCGGCGGATGGGTAGGAAGAACCGCCCGTTTTACCGAGTTGTAGTCACGGACGCGCGTAATGCGGTCAAGGGAAAGTACTTGGAGATGGTCGGCTGGTACGATCCTTTGGCCGAGGGAACCAACTTCAGCCTCAAGCTCGACCGGATTCAATACTGGCAGGCGAAAGGCGCTCAGATGTCGGAATCGGTTCGCAGTCTTGTTCGACGAGCAAGGCGTACCCCGAGTGATAATGCGCAGAGTACGGAGTGAGGCCATGAATGCAGGAAGTGGTGGCAGGCTTAGAGACCTGATCGAGCATATCGTCCGATCCCTGGTTGATCATCCCGACCAGGTGCGAGTGACCGAAGTGGACGGGGAGAAGACCGTCGTATTCGAGCTGCGGTGCCATCCGGATGACATCGGCAAGGTAATCGGAAAGAACGGCAAGACCGTCGGTGCAATCCGCACTTTGCTCACCACTGCGGCAGCTCGGCAGAATCGTCGGGCAATGTTAGAAGTAGTGGACTGACAACACCCATAGGGGACTTGTGGCGGCGGACATGCGGCCGCCGGGAACCGCGGATGTGGGTACGATTCCTCTGAGGATTGAGGTCATTACCATTTTCCCCTCCATGCTGGAGGGGTTTCTGGGGGAAAGCATCATCCGCCGCGCCCAGGATGCGGGGCTGGTGCAGATCCATCTGGTCAATTTGCGCGATTTTACCACTGATCGCCATCGCACAACGGATGACCGGCCATACGGCGGGGGGCCGGGGATGGTGATGAAGCCGGAGCCCATTTTTCGCGCGGTCGAGAAAGTCAGCAGTCCCGGCTGTCGGATCATCCTGACGACTCCCCAAGGCGGACAATTCACTCAACAGATGGCGCTGCAACTGTCCCGGGAGCGGCATCTGGTCTTCATTTGCGGCCACTATGAAGGAGTGGATGAACGGGTCCGTCAGGTCCTGGTGACGGACGAAATATCCATCGGCGACTATATTCTGACCAATGGCGCGCTGGCGGCGGCGGTCGTGATTGATGCTGTGGTGCGGCTTCTGCCGGGAGCCCTCGGGGCGCGGCAGGGAACTGCCGATGAATCGTTCTCCTCCGGTCTGCTGGAGTATCCCCAGTACACTCGACCTGCGGAGTTCCGCGGCATGCGAGTCCCCGAGGTTCTTCTTTCCGGCGACCATCAGGCGGTGGAACGCTGGCGACGGGAGCAGGCCCTGAAGCGGACCGCGGAACGCAGGCCGGATCTCATTCGGAATAGGAACTCCATCCCCGACGTTCAATCCCGCGGTAAGCATTGCTGAGCAGGACCGCTGGCGCAGCGGGAGGCGTTTTTTCCCCGGAGGGCTTGACGAACTGCAGCAGTCGGATATTCTGATCGGTCGTGTTTTTTTTGAAATGGGATTTCAGCGTGCAGGCGGAACTCATAGAAAAGATCAACCGCGAGCAAACGCGTGACAAGCCGTTGGCTGATTTCCGTGTCGGAGATACGGTAAAAGTCCACGTGCGCCTGAAGGAGGGCGACAAGGAACGCATTCAGGTGTTTACCGGCACGGTGATAGCCCGTGATGGTAGCGGTCCGGGGGAGACCTTTACCGTGCGCCGTATTTCTTACGGTGAAGGTGTCGAGCGGGTGTTTCCGGTGAACAGCCCCAGCATCGCCAAGCTCGAGGTGGCCCGCCGCGGTAAGGTACGGCGGGCCAAGCTGTACTACCTGCGTAAGGTTAGCGGCAGGAAAGCGCGGATCAAAGAAAAGCTCTAGGGCCGGCACCATCCCCGCGGGTATGGTAGTCCAGCTTTCTGACACGGCCCCTGTCCCGTGGAGGCGTGGGGAACCGGCATGCGCTTCTGGGTTCCAGGTTTGTTTCCTTTCCCGGGGTGATGAAGCCCGGGTCACTGTTCGCACTCTTGCGGGTTTCCATTTCTTTTAGGGGTGCGGTTCGTCCGACTTCTCCCGGCTGCCAGCCGGATTTTCGCGGAGAGGGCCGGAGCGTGCCGGATGTAATCATTCGGGACAAGGGGGCTGTTCGGGCGGCAGATGAAGGTTGCCGAGCACGCGCTGATCAGTGAGCGCGCTTCAGTTGGTCGCGCAGGATCCCCTTGTCCACCTTACCGGTAGGTGTGCGCGGGAGGCGATCGGCAAATTCGAACCGTCGAGGGATCTCATGCTGGCCCAGGTGTTCGGCACAATAGCGTCGGAGATTCCGTGCGTCAGGGTGACGGCCCGGTACGGGAACTATCCAGGCCACCGGGATCTCACCATGAAATGCATGCTGCATTCCCACTATGGCGGCCTCGGCTACATCCGGATGCCGGTGAAGCACCTCCTCGATCATGCGGGGATAGACGTTCATGCCGTTCACGATGAGCATGTCCTTGCGACGGTCCATTATGTAAAAGTAGCCGTCTTCATCCTGCCTCCCGATGTCTCCGGTCCGGAACCATTCACCGAAGAAGGCCGCCCGGGTTGCTTCAGGTCGCTTCCAGTAGCCTTTCATCACATTAGGGCCGCGGACGCAAATCTCACCGATCGCGCCCGGCGGTAGGCGACAACCGCGGTCATCCATGATAGCCATTTCTACCAGCTCTACCGGGCGGCCTACTGAACCGATCTTGCGGCGGCCCCCGATCGGGTTTACGCAGGTGACCGGTGAGCATTCGGTGGGACCATCACCCTCGTAAATGAGTACTCCGAAGCGCTTCTCAAACTGCTCCAGGGTTTCCGCCGGAAGAGGGGCTCCGCCGCTGATACAGAATTTCAACTGGCGGATTGCTTGGGTGAACCGCTGGGACAGGCGGAGGAGTGCGGCGAACATGGCGGGCACTCCCATGAACACCGTGGCGCGATGGGCGGCGATGGCTTCCGCAACTTCGACCGGATCGAAACGCGGCAAAGGAATGAATGCGATCCCGTGCAGCAGGGAATACAGCATGCCGGCCGTGGCCGCGAACGCGTGGAACATCGGAAGGACCAGCAGGATACGATCCGCGCCCGGCTGGAGCCGCAGCGCCCGACTTACACTCCAGGCATTAGTCGCCAGGTTGCGATGGGTCAACATGGCTCC
>DTYT01000302.1 GCA_012961745.1 Kiritimatiellia bacterium
CATATGCCAGAACTGCCGGGAGCCGTATGACGCGGATCCGGCGCTGCTGGCGCAGTTGGGGCTAAGTCCGGAGATGCTCGGGGAGCGACATCTGTATCACGGGGTGGGTTGTGGGGTGTGTCATCAGACGGGCTACAAGGGCAGGAGGGGGATTTTCGAGTACCTCAGAGTGAGCGAGCCGATTCGGGAATTGATCAACGAGAGGAAACCGACCGTCCTGATCCGCCAACGTGCGATTGAACTGGGGATGAGGACGCTTCGGGATGACGGAATCCGTTGCATGCTGGACGGTACTACGACCGCGGATGAGGTGCTGACGCATACCTGAGGCGGGGGCTGTAGTCCCCCTCGGTTCCACGGGAGGTAGGCGCATGGCGAAGTTCAGGTTCACAGCGTTGGACGCCAAGGGCCGGGAACAGAAGGGAATCATAGAGGCTTCCGAGCAGAGCTCGGCAGTGACCTTGATCCGGGAAAGGGGACTGTTCCCGGTGGAAGTATCACTGATGGAGGAAGCGGCACGGCGGAAAACGGCGCCTGCATTCCTGAAGATGGAAATCCGGTTGCCGGGCTTGTTCAGTCGGGTGAGCATGCGGCAGCTGACGCTGTTGACACGCCAGCTGTCCACACTCGTGGGCGCGGGTCTTCCGCTGCTGCGGGCGATCAACGTGCTGATTCGGCAGGAGCGCAATCCACGGCTGAGATCGGCTTTGGAACAGATCGCCGACTCGATCCAGTCGGGAAGCACGATGGCGGAGGCGTTGGCACAGCACCCGCGCATATTCAACCGGTTGTATGTCAACATGGTCCGAGCGGGAGAAGTCGGTGGCGTCCTGGATCAAGTGTTCGAGCGCCTTGCCGAATATATGGAGAAGACGCAGCGGATTCGTGCCAAGGTGATCAGCGCGATGATATATCCGGTTGTGGTGCTGGTTATGGCCAGTGGTATCCTGACCTTCCTGATGGTGGTTATCATCCCGAAATTCGAGGAGATATTCGCGGATCTCCTGGAAGGGGCGGAAATGCCACCGCTGACCCGCTTTGTTCTCCAGACCAGCAAAGCATTCGCCCGTAACATGGCATGGGTGGCCGCTGTGGTGGTGGGCCTGATCATTGTGGCCCGATTGTTGCGGATGAGCCAGCGTGGCCGCTGGTTAGTGGATATGCTGCGGCTGCGCGTACCTTTGTTCGGTCAACTGGTCCGGAAGAGCGCGATCGGCCGATTTTCGCGGACCCTGGGCACGCTGATGTCGGCGGGAGTTCCTGTATTGCAGGCCTTGAACATTGTCAGGGATACCGCGGGGAACGAAGTGATCGCCCAAGCGATCAGCACCGTCCACGACAGCGTCAAGGAAGGTGAGAGCATGGCCGCACCGATGGAATCTGCGAAGGTGTTCCCCCCGATGGTCGTCAGTATGGTGGAAGTAGGGGATGAGACTGGCCGCCTGCCGGAAATGTTGATGAAGATAGCAGAACGCTACGACGAGGAGGTCGATACCACTGTTGCGGGACTGACTTCGATCATAGAACCGGTCTTGATTATTTTCATGGCGGTAGTGGTGGGGACTATCGTTATTGCGTTGTTCCTGCCCTTGATATCCATCATCGGAAGACTGAGCGGATGAGCGGGAGGGGAGCGGTTGGCAGGGATAATGCGTCGGTGCAGGCTGCGAGGCGCGCGATCTCGTCCTACGAAGCCGGATTGCTTGCCGCGGTTCTCCTGTTGGTAGGAGTGTCACTGCTGTGTGGGGTGGTTTCCTTCAGCCGTGGGCGCGTGCGGGGTAATGCCCACGAAATCCTCATGGGGGTGGTGACTGCCTGCCAGCAGCTTTATCGGGAATACGGTGGCTGGCCGGGCGCCCTTCAAACTGAAGGCTACGACATGGAATTCGGAGCGCGGAGACGTAACCGGGAGTTGATGAATATTCTCACCGCAATTGCCGGGCAGGGTAATCCAGGTCACAGTGTCAATCCGGTGCGTCTCGTTTTCCTGCGGGATGTGGATTTTTGGCGGCGAGGCCGGGCAGGAATGGACCAGACCGGAGATCTGCTGGACCCATGGGGCACGCCGGTTCGTGTAGTCATCGATAGCAACGATGACGGTTTCTGCACAGCCGAAACCGGCGAAATAGAACCCGTGGCGGATGAAAAGGCCATAGCCTGGTCAGCCGGTCGGGACCGTATTTTCGGAACGGACGACGACATACACTCCTGGCGGCGGATACCACCGCGGCACTGAGCAACCGCTAAACGTGGAAGATCAAGAGCTGTCCTGGAACCACGGGGGGGTGAGGACGGGTGGAATACGCGGTGATACGCCGTACGGCTGCTTTGGCCACCACGCTGTGGCTGACTCTTGCCGCCGGAATAGTGGGGGCAAGGGATCGCGTCTTTCTGCAGTTGAGCGGTGACCGGATCACCATCCGCGCCCGCCGGTCGCACCTACGCGAAGTCCTCCAGGAGTTTATGCGATGTGGAGTATACGTGGAATTGGATCCGGCATTGGATTTTCCGGTCGACGCCGCTCTTGAGGGCGTCAGGGTGGAAGACGCGCTCGACCAAATCCTGGCTACCAACAGCTACGCACTCGTCTGGGACGTCATGAAGGGCCCCCTGGGAGAGATTCCGCGCCTGGTACAGATGAGAGTTTACCGGCGAGGCATGCAGAAGGCGGCGGCACCGCTACCGGACAGGGGCGGCCTGGAGGTTGAGCACCCTGAAGAAGGAGCTCCCTACGTTCGCGACGAGATCATCATTGGGCTGTGCCCGGGGACGACGGTCAGGCGGTTTCAGTCTCTCCTGAACATGATAGGCGGCACGCCGGTAGAAGTATCCGAGCTGGTGGGGGTCTACCGTGTACGACTGCCACCTGGAAGCGACGTGCCGGGAGTGGTTTCACGGCTGAAAGACCAGAAAATCGTAGCGGCGGTGGAACCAAATTGGGTGGTTTCCCTGCCGGACCCGGGTCCTGTCACGGAGGCGCAACGGGTGTCCGGGGAGGTTGGGACGGGGGTACGGATACCAGAACCGGGAGAGTACGGGGAAGAGGCCGGAATAGTTGCCGTGGTCGACTCGGGGCTGCAGCGGCTGGACCTCCTGGATAGGGTGGTGGTCGGCGGTATGAATGTGCTCAACCCACGATCACCGCTTTCAGATCCGGTCGGACACGGCACGCAGATGGCTCTGCTCGC
>DTYT01000303.1 GCA_012961745.1 Kiritimatiellia bacterium
AGGGCCATCACCGGTGCCAGTCCCAGCGGTGCACGGCACACCATGATGTTCCTGGCGATCCAGGGCAAGACCAGTGTCGCGGCGACCGCCGCGTAGAGTCCCGCCCACCGCCGGCCGCGACGGCCGCCGACGTAAACCCCGATCAGGAGCGCGATCGCCGGCACCAGCACCGCCATGGCATAGCGGGTGAGAAACGCTGCGGCCGTCAAAGCCGAGGCCAGCAGGAGCAGGACTACGGCGCGGCGGGGCGGCTGCTTCTCGCGCAGCACCGACGAGGCCGCCAAGGCGCTGTAAACGGTGCCTACGGTCAGCAGCATCAGCAGCGCGGTCCCGCTGCCTGAAATGGAGGAGTTCCACACCGTGTCGCTCAGGAAAAAGACCGTCGTGCTCAGGAATCCCACCCGGCGGTCGAACAGCCGCCGCGCCAGGAAGAAAAGCAGCAGTCCCGTCAGGAGGGTCATGCCGAGATTGAACGGGATTACCGCTCGCTGCTCTGCGGGAAAGACACCCGGCTTGGGTTCCACTTTGAAAGGCGGCGCGGTCAGCTTGAACATTACCGCCAGGACGGCTGGATAGAGGGGCGGCCTGATCAGCTCGGGATGACCTACCAGGATGGGGGGCCGGCGCCCGGTCTTGCGTTCCAGGTAACCGATGCTCAAGGGCCGCACACACTGGGTAGCATATTGCTTGTAGTAAAGCAGGTTACGGCCGAGCTGGGCAGCGTCCATGGGGTCTTGCTCGCGCAGACCGCGAAACTGGGTCGCGGTATAGAAAAGCATGACCATCAGGACCATCAAGACGTAAAGAGCGACCTTCACGGCCTGGTGGCCGGGGCCCACGTCGACGTTGTAGACCAGATCCTGGATACGGGATTGAAAGGGTTTCGGCGCCACGCGTCCGTCCCCGTCTAATTGCGCGGGCATAGTAGAGTCTGCCATGCAGGGTGACAAGCGACAATTTGACCGTACGGCTCAGCGCAGGTTCTGGAGGCCGTATTCCTTTATCTTGCGGTGCAGCGTGCGGCGGCTGATGCCGAGTTGCTCGGCGGCCCGGGTACGGTTACCCGAATTGGCCTTGAGAGCTTCCACGACAAGACGCTTCTCGGCCTCCCTCAGTGTCAGGTTGCGCAGCGAACCGGTTGAGGTACTCTGACCCCGCGAGACGGTCTGTCTTGTCTCGGGGGGAAGGTCCCTCACCCCCAGGCGCGGCCCCCGCGCCAAGACCACCATGCGCTCCACGGCGTTGCGCAGCTCACGGACGTTTCCCGGCCAATCATAGGCCACCAGAGCATCCATGGCCTCCGGGGTTAAGCCTTCGATCTGCTTGTGATTTTCCCGCGACAGGCGACGAAGGAAGTGCTCGCACAAAAGGGGTATATCCTCTCTTCGCTCCCGGAGAGGGGGAAGATGTATCTTGACTACATACAGGCGGAAGTAAAGGTCCTCGCGAAAGCGCTTCTCGGCCACCAGCTGCTCGAGGGAACGATTGGTCGCCGCCAGCAGGCGTACGTCCACCTCGATGGTCTGCTCCCCGCCCACCCGCTCGAAGGTGCGCTCCTCAAGTATCCGGAGAATCTTTACCTGGACTGACGGGTCCACCTCACCTATTTCGTCGAGAAAAATGGTCCCGCCGTCCGCGAGTTCAAAACGGCCGCGGCGCATCTCCACCGCACCGGTGAAGGCACCCTTCTCATGCCCGAAAAGCTCGCTTTCCAGCAGCGCGGGGGAGAGTGCGGCACAGTGAACTGCGATGAAGGGGCCGTCGGCCCGCTGGCTCAGGCGGTGAATGGCACGGGCCACCAGCTCCTTGCCGGTACCGCTTTCTCCCTCGATAAGCACGGTGGCCCGGGTGGGTGCCACCTGGCGAATGACTTCGAAAACCTCCTGCATGGGGGGCGACCGGCCGATGATGCTTTCCAGGCCGTAATGCTCGTCCAGCTCGCGGCGTAGTTCGATATTGTCCGCCTCCAACTGACGCTCTTTCAACGCCCGCCGCAGGATGATCTCCAAGCGGTCCAGATTGACAGGCTTGGTAAGAAAATCGTAGGCGCCCTGTTTCATGGCCTCCACTGCCGCTTCTATGCTGCCGTAGGCGGTCAGCAGGATGAGCACCGGCCTTGCAGACAGGGCCCGCACACGACGCAAAAGGGTCATACCGTCCATCCCCGGCATGCGGAGGTCGCTGATCACCACATCCACCGGCCGGCTGGTGAGGATGCCGAGCGCCTGGGAACCATCGGCCGCGGTCAGGGTGTGGTACTCGCTCTCCAGGGCGCGGGCCAGTCCCTCCCGCGTGTTACGTTCGTCCTCTACGATCAAAACCACCGGCCTGCCTGCTCTCCGGCTCATGTCGTGCTCCTGCGGCTTTTCGATCGCGCCCGCTCCCGGCGATGCGCCTGGAGCAGACGCACCCGCCGATCCTCGCGCGGGAGGAAAAGCGTAATGCTGGTTCCGCGGCCGGGGCGACTCTGGATCTCGATCTCGCCGCCATGATCACGTACAACCCGCTGAACTATCAGCATGCCCAGGCCGGATCCGTCGGCCTTGCTGGATGCAAACGGCTCGAACAACCGCCCCATCCGTTCGGGGGAAATGCCGCTTCCCGTATCGCGGAAGGCGACCGCCACGAAACGATCCGTGAAGTCCAACGATATCTGAAGCATTCCGCCTCTCTCCATCGCCTGGGCCGCGTTGCGCACTATGTTGTAAAAGGCCTGGCGCACCTGCTCCGGATCGACCAGCGCCGCCGGGAGCTTATCCGGGGCCTCGACTTCCACCAGCACGTCCCGGTTCTCCAGTTCAACACGCATGAATGCCAGGGTCTCCTCCACCAACTTGCGTAGATCGGTGGGCTTCGGTTCCAGGGGGACCGGTCGAAGTGCGCGCAGGAACTGGTGGATGATACGGTCCAGGCGTCCCACTTCCTGACGCGCCACGTCCAGCAGCTCGAGCAGATACTGCCTCCTCTCATGCTCCAGCTTTTCAAGCTCCCGCTGCAGCAACTGCAGATGGATGTTCAGCGAATTCAACGGATTGCCGATCTCGTGTGCCACGCTGCCGGCCAGAATGGTGATCGCCTTCAGGCGCTCCGACTCTATCATCCGGCTGTGCTCTTCACGTTGCCGCTCGACATCGCGCGCTATCACCACCGCGCCGCTCTCCCGGTCGCTCACCAGCGACAGGGGCACCACGTAGATGTCCAGCAGGCGCTGCTCCGGATAGTTCACCTCGATGCGGCGGGTCAACACCACCGACCACTCCGATCCGCCACGGGGGCTCATCAGTGCCTTCCACTCGATCCCCGGAAGGAACTCCCCAAGCTCCCTTCCCTCCAGCCGCCCGGAACGCACCCCCAGCATCCGCTGCGCCGCCCGGTTCGCGTATTCGATCCGCGAATCTCCATCCAGCGCAATCACACCCTCCTGGATCACTTCCAGCAAAGATTCCAGCAACCCGCGTTCGCGGGCCAGCCGCATCAGGTGCGTCTGCACACTGCCCGGATCCACCCGGTCAAGCCGCTCGATCAACTTGTCCCAGAAACCGCTCTTCATCCGCCGCCACCCCGCGACAATTTGTCGCACCTAGTCTATGACAGGAACCCCCCACTTGCAACTGCCGACCCGCAACGGGCAGCCAGTACGGCCCCTCACGGGTTCACCCGGAAACCCGCGGCCTGCAGCCAGGCTACCGCCGCCGGGGAAAGATTGCGTCCCTCCACGCGGCAGGCCGAGAATTCACGCCGCGGTCGGCTCCAGGTCCGACGCCAGGAATCGTACTGCCGCAGAAAGCCGTCATCCGGTTTCACCGCCGCTGGCCCCAAGGTCTTCATGAACGTTCGCGAGATGGCACCCAAGTCCAGGACCCGCGCACTGGCCTGGGCAACGGCCTCCGCCGCACTCAGCCCGCGCCCGTCAACCACAATAGGATCGGGCGCTTTCAATCCCGGCGGCTGCCAGCGAGGCTCCACCCCCAGAAACCGACACAGCCGCTGGTGGATTCGCATCGTGCCAGCATACATACCCTCCAGACTTCGACCCGCCAAGTGAGGTGAAGCAAAGCGTATCGGTGGCAGGCGGACCTCCGCTCCGGAGCGAAAAAGCTTCCGATTCTCCCACCACCATACGTCCATCACGAACTCCACCGTTGTGTCCCGGCATGTCAGTCGAGGGTCGACGACCCATCCCCGCGAAGTATTGATGATCAACCGCGAACGACGCGCATCGCGCAGGAAAGAATCATTCACCATGCGCAGCGTGGCATCCTTGCCGCGTAATGTCAGCGGTACATGAAGGGTAACCACGTCGGCCCTGCGCAGGACATTGGCCAGCGGCAGCAAGCCTTCCTCGCCCCGACGCGCGCGGGGCGGATCGTTTGCCAGGACCCGCAAGCCCATCCTGGCGAGACGCCGCGCCACGGCCCGACCCGTGTGCCCCCAACCGATCACCGCCACCGTCGCGGCGCCCCCCCGCCCGGGCC
>DTYT01000304.1 GCA_012961745.1 Kiritimatiellia bacterium
CCATACCGCGCGCAAGGCTGCTGACCAGCGGCCATCCCGTTCGCATGCCGCCATCGCCAGAGGCCTTTCGCGATCGTCGGGGATGGTAAGGTATATGCACCTTTCGGAGAAGTGTTCCGGGCGGATCGGCAGCATGGAGCTACCTGCGGCGGGCGGATACCACAGGCTGAGCAGGGAAGCACAACGTGACGCGACGCCGCGAAGCCCGTCCCCGACGGCCGGGCCGCCCCGTGGCTGTACCAGGATGCTTATGCGAACCGATCCCAGCGACTTGCGCAGCAAGGTGCCTGCAGTCATATGAGCGGACCGCGCGCGAATCCAGCGCGCCAAATGGAAAGCGGACCGCGCCAGCAGATCCAGCTGCGCCTGATCGGGATTACGTACCTCCCGACGCGACTGGATACACTTTCGCAGAAGCCGCAGGTCTACCCGGGCGCCTGTGTGCGCCGTCACCCCACCACCGGGTTGCAGGCGGCGGAATACTGCAATCCACTCAGGGGCGAGCGACTCGGGCACTTGGGCAATGATGGGAACCGGCGTCTCGTTCATCAGCAGCGCGGTGAGGCCGGGGGAGAAGGCCCCCTGCGGGCTCACCCGAAGCACGGCTGCGTCGCAGTTGCCGCGCAACAGGGCGCGGAACAAGGCGTCCGGCCGGCGGTAGAGCCGGATTGCATGAACGGCTGCCGAGGGGGCGATCACGGCGGAGATCTCCGTATCCGCTCCGACGGCGATCCGGTAGAAATTCTTCACGATGGTATCACCCCCCTGCATTCTGAACGTGCCTCGAATGACTGTAGGCTGCGGGGAGTCCAGTGGCAACCGCTTCGTCCGGCTTCTGCAAGGCGCCACCCTCCGCAGCGGTGATGGTACCAAACGCTGATTGGTAGGCGGGGTCCTTGAGCCGAACCCGTCGCAGGGAGCTTACGGTGATCACTTCGGGTGATGCCTGCCGGAGACTGCACCAGCCGTCCGCGGTGGTCGGAGAGTACGACGGGGGTGCTAGCGCCGTACTGAACAGTGGACATGATCGCCGCCCCGTCCCCCGGACTCGTAGTACACCCAGTCGAATCCCGCCGCATATGCGAACCGTGCCAGATCCTCCAGGCTCAATCCGCGGCAGGTGAGGTCGACCGCCCGGCCTTCCTTGTGCAGGGAGCGGGGGCTGTGGACGCCCGAGGGTCGATAGGCATCCTGAACTTCAAGGTGGCCGCCGTATTTTTCGACCAGCTCGATCAGGCGTTTCAGCGGGGGTACGAGGTTGCGATGCATGAGATGGTCGTCCTCGTTGTCGCTCGAATCGTGATCACTTTCCCACCATACGCGGGGATCGTCGAATCTCACCAGATCATACTCCGGGCAGAAGGTGGGAAGATCAAGCGGCCCGCTGGCCCGGGTTTCCGGAATACGGGGAAGATGTGTCCCGGGGGGAAAACGCGGTGGCGGGCGCCTCGGTAGCGGCGAGGGGACCAGGCTGATTTTCGGGGATAGCACGGGCAGTTCGTAGACCGTCGGATGGAACCCAATCCATAAGAGAATCACCGAGATGGTGGAGATGGCCAGACCGATGCAGGTGGAGTAGAGAAGCGGGTGGAGACTCAATCTTGAGAGGGACAGGCGGGGAGAGAAAGCGACCGCAAGAAGGGATGCCAGTTCATCCCGGTACTGCTTTAGCCAGAATCGTGGGACGCTCATCCGTAGGACTTGCGGAAGCGGATCTTGGATTCGTCCTGAGAGGTTTTCCCGCCGGCCGGGCTCTCCGAAGGGGGTGCTGACTTCTCCGGCTTCCACGAGACGGTACTTTCAGCAGGAGGGCGATCCGGCTTCGGTCCGGAAGGGGGTTGCTCCGCCTCCTCCTCGTTCAAGGCGGCCACGAATGTGAATCTCAGGGAGGTCACGGTTTCCGCGAGAAAGGACTCCTCCCCGGGTTCCAGGTTTCCCCTGGTTTTCCTCTGGAGGTCCTCGATGACATCAATGATCGTCTGGGCGTCAGCGAGTCGCTTCTGGAGACGTCCGGTGGCAGGGTCCGGTATGCGTCCCAAATGCTGCAAAGCCATGCCGGCAAGCATGGCCACCAGCCGGGAGAAAGGGGTCAGTTCCGGTCCCACCTGATTACTGGAATGGCTGTTGTTCATCGGCCTCCTCCGAGCTCCATGTCTGAGTTTTACTCCGTGATTCTGCCCCGACGTCGGGCAGCAACACCGAGCTGGCTTCTTTGCCCGACCCGAATATTACTGCTGCGGTACTCTTCAACAGGTTACTATCCACCGACGCAATGCGTTCTTCAAACCGGAAGAAATGGTCGTGACCCAGACCGTAGAGCTCGTCCAGGGCACAGTGGAGCGCGATCTCGGCAGTATCCTGCAGTTGCATGTGATGCGAAGCGACCAGGCGCTTCTTTGCCATGTCGACGGCTGCCGGGCTCAGACCTTCCCGGGCGAGTTTCTGCGCTTGCCTTCGAAGTATCCCGGCCGCCGCATCCGCGTTTTCCAGATCCGTTCCCGCATAAAGGGCGAGCAGGGCGGGATCGAGACCCAGTTGCAGAGCGGCGCCGGCATAGTAGACCAGTGCCCGCTTTTCCCGGATTTCCTCGAAAAGCTCCGAAGCCATGCCGTTGAGACTCTCCTGAATCACAATCGCCGCATCGGCCATGCGGCTGGTCACGGTGACCGCCGGGTAGCCCAGCAACACAATCGCTTGCTGGGCGGGGAAACGTTGCTTGCAGCGGCCGGGCAGCGCGGTGAACGCGGGCGGCCGGGGAGGGATCGCGCCCCCCCCACCGGGAATCCGGCCGAAAGCGCGGGCGAACACCTCCTGTGGCTGCTCAGTGCGGACATCGCCGAATACGGCCACCACGCAATTGCCACCGCGCACATAGTACCGGAAGTAGTCCACCAGATCTTCCCGGCGCAGCTTGGCCACGGTCGCGGGATCTCCCAAAGGATCATGCGCGTAGGGGTGTTCCCCGAACATCAGCCGCCGCAGGTGCAGAGATGCCATGTGAAAGGGACGCTCGCGCTGTTCGGCAATCGCCGCCATCTGAAGGCGGCGCGCCTTTTCGAGCTCCGCCGGCGGGAAGATGGGGTCCACCAGGCAGTCGGCTACCAGATCGATGAAGGCATTCAGATCCCGGCTCAGGCACCGCCCCCGCAGGCCGAACGAGTTGGCCCCCGCAAAAGGTTCCAACGTGGCGGCCATGCTGTCCAGCAATCGGGCTAAAGTTCGGGCGTCACGCTGCCGGGTGCCCCGCACGAGCATCTGGCTCGTCAGATAGCAGAGACCCGCCTGGGATGCGCTTTCCGAAAGCAGCCCTCCCCGAAAGGCGACACACACGTAGACGAACGGCAACCGGTGATCTTCCCTGGTCAGCAGACGAACACCGTTGGGAAGCTTTTCGCGCCTCACTTTTGGGTATCCGGAGCGCTCTCGGCACGCGGTGCCGACCGCCGGCGACTTGTGCGTGCCCTCGGGCAGGAGCGAGGCGATGGTGGAGTTCTCGGGAACCAGGAAGCGGCGGGCGACTTCGCGCAGATCACCCGCAGAGGTGTTCATTACCCGGCGAATATATGTTACCGAGTAGGCGGGGTCGCCGGCGTAGAACTCCCCGGCAGCGATCGCCTCCGCGGTACCATCTACGCTTTGATACCGTGACAGCTCGTCCACCACTATCGCCCGGCGGGCGCGCAGTATTTCCTCCGGGCGGAATCCTTCCTCTCGCCAGCGATGGATTTCCTTCTCCATCTCATCTAACAAGGCGGTCATGTTGGTCGGATCCAGTACCGCTTCCACGGCAAAAAGCCCGGGATAGACACCTGTGTAGGACCAGGCGGTGACCTCATGAGCCAGCCCGGTGTCTTCCCGGAGTCGTTTCATCAGGCGGGAACTGCGTCCGCGTGAAGCCACGACCGCCAGCATATCCAGTGCGGGTGCAGCCGGATCAGAGAAGGCGACCGTATGAAATGCAAGGGCTACCCGTGCCAGCCGATAGGGGCCATGACGGCGTGCCTGCCTGGGTGCAGCCTGGACCGGCTCGGAGGGAACCCGCGGCGGATAAATACGCCGTCGGTGGAAATCGGCGAAGGCATTTCTTACGCGGGCGGCGGCTTCGTCAGCGTTGAAGTCGCCGGACACCACCACGATCGTATTGTCGGGCCGGTAGCTGCGGCGGAAGAACGAGCGCAGGTCGTCGGCGCGAAGACTGCGGAACGGTCTCTCGTAGCCGATCACCGGGTAGCGATAGGGATGGACGAGAAAGGCTGTCGTCCACAGCAGCCGCGAAAGCATCCGGTCCGGATTGTCCCGGTTCATAGCCATCTCGTGAAGTATCACGTTGCGTTCCTTCTTCCATTCCTCCGCGGGGAAGGCCGCGTTCTTCATTGCGTCGGCTAATGCGTCCAGGCCTATGTGCCAGTACCGGGAAGGAATCGCGGCATGAAACACGGTGCGGTCCAGGCTGGTGTACGCGTTGACTCGGCCGCCGCACGCGCTGATTTCACGGGCGATGGCTCCGGGCGGACGTGCCGCAGTGCCCTTGAAAATCATGTGTTCGATTGCATGGCTGATTCCTGCTCCGAGGTAGTCATCCTCATGGATGGAGCCGTTCCTGACCCAGATCTGAATCGCCACCACCGGGGCGTGAGGGTCCGGCTTAAGCAGGCAGACCATTCCGTTGGGGAGCACTTCGCGGCGCACATCCGCCAGCTGACGCTCCAACCGGTTCACCAGATCAGTGGATTGCGACTCCAAGCGCGTGCAACCCGACAGCAGCAGGAACGCACCGGCGGAACCCGCTGCCAACATCAGCCTGGCGCCGGCTCCCGGCCACCTCGAGGCGGGTGATAGGCATTTCAGCGGTGGACGCTCTCCATCTGGATCAGGTGTCACTGCGGCCTCCCGGCTCGATCGGCGACCCTTCGGGGCGGAAAGGAGCAGCGAACGCCGTGTCGAAATCGTAGCCGCCGGCGAAGTCGGCCTTGGAATCGCCGGGGTCCGCCTCTACGAGACCTTGTTCCACGAGGCTGAACACGATTTCCCCGAAGTCTTCGGTACGATTGACTCCCCACGAAGACAGCACGCGGCGGGCCACGGGCCCGTAGTTTTCCAGAGCGTATTGACGGAGACCTTCCAGCAGCTCGCGTCCGCTTACGTGTCCTTGCGCGGGATCCTCGGCCCTGTCTAACCGGCGTATAGTGTAGTTCAGTCCTTCGCAGACGAACCAGTAGGCCTCCGGTGCGTAACGCCTGTCGTGCTCCCGGATACGCCTCAGGGCCTGTATGAATTTCCGTTTCATGCCCTCCGTCTAGCGACACAGCGCCCGCCGGATGCGTTCGGCGTATTCTTCCATCTCTGCCGGGGATGAATATTTCTTGGCATCCCAGTTCCAGCGATGCCCGTCAGCGGCGAACCGCGGGATCGCATGGAAATGCACGTGGGGTACCAGTTGTCCGGCTGCGCGGCCGTTGTTCTGGATCACGTTGATTCCCTCTGCATGGAGCCCTTCCCTCAGTGCGCGGCAGACGGTCTGGATGCAACCGATGAGATCTTTCAGTTGTTCGCCGGGCATCGCGAGGATGTCCGGATGATGCTCTTTGGGGATGACCAGCACGTGTCCCTTGACGATCGGCCCGATGTCCATGATGGCCAGATGGCGCTCATCCTCATAAACCCGCGTCGCTGGGACGTCCCCGGATACAATCCGGCAGAACAGGCACTCGGTATTGTTCATAGACCGGCCTCCATCTGTGTGCATATTCTTCGGCGGTACAATGTAGTATGCGCTGCCGAGTTCGTCCAGATCGGCGGAAAGGCGGTCATCGCTGACGACCACTGGCGTGGCGGCATGAGCCCTCGGCAAGTCGCCCCGCGATTGACGGCTTCCCGGTGGTGCCGTCCCGGCAGCCCCCCTATTCCCCGAGGCCGTGATCCGATCAGGTCCGGCGGCGGGCTCGCGGCCGACCTGGGGGCTGTCGCCCCCAGTCGCTACGGAGCCGCGGGCGCCACAGGCACGAATGCGCCCCCTCAGCGGCTGTAAACACCCGCCGCCTGGCGCGGTGGCGATGGGAAATCGGGCGCCGGCGTCCCGGGATGAGGAGGCGGGCACGATCCGTGTCGAGTCGCCAGCCGGATACGAAGAGGCGAATCCTTCCCTGGGAGGGAGCCGGGCCCATCTCATCGGCTGGTTGGCGGCGGGCGAAGTTTCCTCCAGGTATCAGCACTGCCGCGGAGAGGATTCACTCCTTTACGAAAGGCGATAGCCGGCGCAGGCGCCGGATGATTCCGGGCAGATGTTGCAGAACATAGTCAATGTCTTCGTCGGTAGTATACCGGCTCAGGCTGAAGCGTATCGATCCGTGGGCGGCAGTGAAGGGTACCCCCATCGCCTGGATGACATGCGACGGCTCTAGGGATCCAGAGGTGCAGGCCGAACCGGATGAAGCGCATATCCCCAATTGATCCAGAAGCAGCAGGATGGATTCTCCCTCGACATACTCGAAACTTACATTGAGGGTATTGGGCAAGCGTTGAGTTCGGTCGCCGTTTATTTGGGCCCCGGGACAGCTTTGCAGGATACCCCGTTCAAGACGATCGCGCAGAGCCGCCACCCGGGCTTGCTGTTCTTCCATATGCTTTTGGGCCAGTTCGCATGCCCGGCCGAGTCCCACGATGTAGGGTACATTCTCCGTGCCACCCCGCCGGTTCCCTTCCTGGTGGCCGCCGTGGAGCAGGGGAACCAACTTCACCTCCTTGCGCACGTACAGGGCCCCCACCCCCTTGGGGGCATGTAGCTTGTGGCCCGAAAGGGAAAGCAAGTCCACCGGGACCTCCTGCACGTTCACCGGAATCTTACCCACCGCTTGGACCGCGTCGGTATGGAAAAGGACGCCTCTTTCCTTGGTGATCTCCGCTATCTCCCGGATGGGAAAGATGACCCCGGTTTCGTTGTTGGCCCACATTACGCTCACCAGTACGGTATGCTCGTCAATACTTTCGCGCAGTTGCTGGAGATCAAGGTGTCCCTGCCCGTCAACTCCCAACTCGGCGATCTGGAATCCGACGGATCCCAGATAGCGGCATACGTTGAGAACCGAGGGGTGTTCCACCGCGGTGGTGATCAGCCGGGCGCCCGGGTCGCGCGTCAGCATCACCCCTTTCAAGGCAGTGTTGTTGCTCTCGGTCCCGCAGCTGGTGAAGATGATCTCTTCCGGCTCCGCCCCGATCAGTGCGGCAACCCGTTCACGGGCGTGGCCGAGGTGCTGGCGCACCTGGCCGCCGAAGGTGTGGATGCTGGACGGATTACCCCACATGTCCCCCAGGAAGGGCTCCATGGCCTGGACAACTTCGGGACTTACCCGCGTGGTGGCGTTGTTGTCGAGATAGACCACCCGTTCTTTCACCGCATATCCTCTACGACGATATCGCGGGAGACCGCTTGGCGCAGCTTCTCTTCCACAACCCGCTTGAGAGTCAGCCCGGCCATGGGACACCCGGAGCAGCCACCGCGGAGTCTGACCAGCACCTGATTGTCGCGCACATCCACCAGCTCTATGTCGCCGCCGTCCATGCGGAGTGCCGGACGCACCTCTTCGTCCAGGACCTTCTCGATCAATCGGATCTTCTGGACCAGCGTCATGGTTTCCTCACCAGCTTCTTTCGCCCGGATATCCTTCCATACTTTCTCAATGACAGCCGCTATGTCGCCGTGGCATTGTCCGCAGGCACCCCCCGCCTTGGTGTAGTGGGTGACCTCCTCAACCGAGGTCAGGCGGTTCTCCCGAACCACCCTCTCTATTTCCTTTTCGGTTACGCCGAAGCACTTGCATACCACTTTCCCTTCCAGGCGGCGCCGGTCATGCTTGCCGGTCCGGCAGTTGTAGATGGCCGCCCCCAGGGCCTCCCGTCCCAATACCGAGCAGTGCATTTTCTGATCCGGCAGCCCGCCGAGGTATTCGGCGATGTCACGATTGGTGATTTCTTCGGCTTCCGCGTGTGTCTTGCCCTTGGCCATCTCCGTCAGCGCCGAGGCGGAGGCGATCGCACTGGCACAACCGAATGTCTTGAACCGGATATCCGCGATACGTCCCTTGTCATCGAGTTTGAAAGTGATGCGCAGCACATCACCGCATGCCAGGGATCCCACCTCGCCGACACCGTCGGGATTTTCCACCTCCCCCACGTTGCGCGGGTGGAGGAAGTGGTCCACCACCCTTTCCGAGTAATTCCACATTGTTACCCTCTCACCATACGCATGAATATACTTACCGGAACCGGTTTTGCCAGCATCCGGGCGGCGAAACGCGGTCCGGCCTAGGCCTGGGCCATGAGCATATCGAGGATCTTTTCGATTTCGTCGAGCGCGGCGGCGAGAACCTCGAAGGGCGTAATCAGCGCCGGCATCAGATATACCACCGGCCCCAGCGGCCGGATAAGAATGCCCCGTTCCCACGCTAGTGGGCGGAGCCGGCGGGCCAGGATATCGCCGCGCCGGCCTCCGGAGCTCTTGAGTTGAATCGCCCACATCATGCCGATGCCGCGGACGTCCGCCACCAGGGGATGATCCCGGAATCGTTCTCCTTCCTGCTGGAGACGTTGTCCGGTACGCGCGGCCATTCCCGCAATGTCGTCCTTCTGATAGATCTCCAGCGCGGCGCAGGCTGCCGCCGCGGCTACCGGATTCCCACAGAAAGTGTGGCCGTGATAGAACGTGCAGTCGCAGTTCCCGTCCGAGAAAGTGTCGAAGATCTCTTCGCGCACCATGGCGGCGCTCATGGGGAGGGTCCCGGCGGTGAGCCCTTTGCCCAGGCAGATGATATCCGGAACCACGCCGGCATGCTCAAACGCGAACATCTTGCCCGTTCGGCCGAATCCACTCGCGATTTCATCCAGGATGATCAGAACCCCGTAAGCGCGGCACAATTCCTCCACCCGGCGCAGGTATTCGGCACGATATACCCACATCCCTGCGGCACCTTGGAAGATCGGTTCCAGTATCACGGCTGCCAGGTTCTCGGAATGGCGTTCCAGAAGGGATTCCAGCGGCCGTACGCACTCCAGACCGCATTCTTCCAGGGTGCCTCCATAGGGACAACACGTACAGCGTGGAGCCTCTATACGGAATACGTCGAATACCACATCACGGAAAGGACGATGGAAAGTTTCCAGGTATCCGAGAGAAACTGCGGCCAGCGTGTCCCCGTGGTACGCTTCTCTAAGTGCAGCGAAGCGGATTTTTCCGGGACGGCCGCGGTTGTACCAGTACTGTACGGCGATTTTCAGCGCAGCCTCGACGGCACTTGCCCCGTCGCTGGCGAAGAATGCACGGTAGTCGCCGCCCGTTCCCCGGAGCAGACCGCTCAGGCGGCGGGCCAGTTCGATCGCCCGGGGATGCGACATGTTCCCCAGGATACTGTGCTGCAGCAGCTCGACCTGCCGCTTGATGGCTGCCACCAGCCTCGGGTGGCTGTGACCCAGGTTGCAGCACCACCAGGATGCAATGGCATCAAAATACCTTCGGCCTTCCACATCAAACAGGTAGACACCGTCTCCGCGAACCATGACCGGGAACGGCTCGGTTAGAATCTCGCAGAAGCGAGAGTAGGGATGCCATAGCAACTGCCGGTC
>DTYT01000305.1 GCA_012961745.1 Kiritimatiellia bacterium
ACCGGGTTCTCATCCCCATGCGCGGCCAGTGTGACTCGCTGAACGTCGCCGCGGCGGCCACTATTCTTCTGTTCGAGGCCGCGCGACAGCGCGATCGCAAGTAGCAGGCAACTCCGGGAAAGCCTCGGTTCCTGGCGGGCTGCGGGAAAAGCGGTCAGCGGCGGCGCATTCTCAACTTGCGCATGACGGACACGGTCCCCAGTATGGGCCCCAAGTCCAGTTCGGCTATCGCCCGATATCTCTGTCCGCTCTGCAATCCTTCCAGCCGGAAAGCAAACCGGTATCGCGATTTCGTCTCGCCGTGACCGAGCCGCTTGCGGTCGGTATATACCGTGGTGCCCGAACTGTCGGTTACCGTCAGCTCGACCAGCCGTGACATTCCCCGTCCCGGGATAAGACGGAAGCGGCCCATCCGTACACTACCGTCAAGGGTGACGGCCGTGCCGGAAACGTTGACCGACATGTTGAGCATCGGCTGGTCCGGTAAAAGGTGTATCGGCACCGGATCGGAGCCCGCGGCCGGAGCGATCTGCCCCCATGCAGTGAAATGGCTCACCATGCCCTTGAGCTTCAGTCGTACTTGCGCCTCGCACGTCCACTCTTCCGCCTCGTCCCAGTGACCCCGTAACACGATCCCATACTGCACCCTCAGCGGCCCGAAAGACGCGGAAAGTCCGATTTCCGGATAGGTGACTTCCTGCCAATCGGCCGTGCGCTTGCGCATACCGCGCAACTTCACGGGTGCCCGCAGCTCTGCGGCCGCGGGCGCATACGCCCACGCACGGTCGTACTTTTGACCGGCGCGATCGTACACCATGATGAAATAGAGAACGTCGTTCTGCGTTGGGCCGTACTGCAGACCCCAGTAGCGCGCAATCTTCTGAGGCGGAACTCGGAATGGCAGGTCGGTGCCCCTGATTAGCGGCGCCTCTTCAAAGGTTACGTACTTCCACAGCCGCGAGCCCGGTTGCCGGGGTTCGATCACTTCCCGGGCCGGCGCCGGCGGCTCAGCTGGGGATGACTTGTCCGGGACGCTTCCGCGGCGTGTGGGACCATCCCGAGGTTCCGCCTTCGGCAACTCCCTTGCAGGGGGGATCGGCAGACCCCGCAGTACCCGGGGAAAAGCGTTACGAAAGGCTTCATCATAGCGGTAGCGGGTCCCCGGGGATAGAGTATACCATGGCAGTTCCACTGTTCCGCGGGGGGTTTCCACCTGGAGGCCGTCAACCGTGGCGGCCAGCACCTTCCCCTCGATTACCCGACCAGACGCCAGGCGGACCTGGGGTTCCTCTGTAGCCCGAGTGGTATCCACCCAAAGACCGACAAGCACCAGCACCAGGATTCGAACGTCAACGGGCATCTCGGCACCCCGTCTAGAGCATATTGTGCCGAGACGTGGCTGGCAACTTCCATGTTCGTTCCCACGGCTCCGGCAAACCGCCGTCTCATCCGGCGCTCTTCTGCGTCGGCCGGTGGGGACACAGCCGGAGCCGGATGGCGACCCCCTCAAAGCCGAAGGCACGCCGAAGGCAATTGATCAAGTACGCCTCGTAGGTCTTGGGGAACCCTTTCACACGGTTGACAAAAAGGGTAAATTGTGGTGGGCGGGTCCCGGTCTGCGCGGCATAGTAGAGTCTGAAGGGCCGTCCGTCGCGAAATACCGGCCGATGCTGTTCCACCGCCGCCTGCAGCACACGGTTGAGCATCCCCGTGCCAACCCGCGCATCCAGCTGCGCGGCCACGAAATCCAGAGCCTCCAGGCTGACATCAATGTTCCGGCCCCTCAGGGCCGACACGAAAACCACCGGCAGATGAGAGAGAAAGGGCAGGCACCTCCGGAGCCCCTGCTCGTATTCCGACTGGCTGACGCCGTCTGCCAGATCCCACTTGTTGACCAAGATCAGACCGCCCTTGCCCCACCGGGTGATCATACAGCCCACCTTCTTGTCCTGCCGGTGCGGACCTTCCACCGCGTCGATCATCAATATCACCACCTCGGACCTCCGGATGGATGCCTCGGTGCGCAGCAGGCTGAACTTCTCGACCGCCGTACGTGCCTTGCCCCGCTTCCTCATGCCAGCGGTGTCCACCAGCAGGTACCGTCGTCCATCCGCCGCATTTCCGATCCGGAAGGGTATCTCCACCGCATCGCGGGTGGTGCCGGGAGTCGGGGAAACCACCAGGCGTTCCTCGTCCAGCAGCGCGTTGATATAGGAAGACTTCCCCACGTTGGGACGCCCGGCTACCACTACCCGGATCACGGGAGGACCCTCCGCGGGCGTCTCCGCCGGGG
>DTYT01000306.1 GCA_012961745.1 Kiritimatiellia bacterium
CGGCACCCTTTTCCTCGACGAGGTGGCCGAGCTGCCGCCATCTATCCAGATCAAGTTGCTTCGTGTATTGCAAGAGCGCGAGTTCGAGAGGGTCGGCGGTACCCAAACCGTCCGGGTGAACGTGCGCCTGATCGCAGCCACCAACAAGGATCTCGCCAAGCTGGTATCCCAAGGGCGGTTCCGTGGAGATCTCTTCTACCGGCTGAACGTCTTTCCCATCTATGTGCCCCCGCTCCGCAAGAGAAAATCGGATATCATGCTGCTGGCAGACCACTTTGTGCAGAAGTACGCCATGCAGAATCGCAAGCATATCCGTCGCATCTCCAGTGCCGCCATAGACATGCTGCTGAGCTATCACTGGCCGGGCAACGTCCGGGAGCTTGAGAATTGCATTGAACGCGCCGTACTGGTGGCGGAGGGAGACGTTATCCATCCCTACCACCTGCCACCCACCCTCCAAACGGCCGAAGTGACCGGTACCGGCAACCGTGGAGACCTCAAAAGCCTAGTACAATCGTATGAACGCGATCTGATCCGGGATGCACTCAAGACCTCACGCGGCAACATGGCGGCGGCCGCGCGCACCCTGGGAACTACTCCCCGCATTATTGCCTACAAGGTACGCCAATACGGCATCGACCCCCAAAAATACCGTGGCTGAACCTTCTCCGTCTCCATTCCCACCGGCAGGCGTGGAAGCAAACGCGGTCATCCGTCTCCCGACGCCCGCGCACAAGCAGCACGTGATTTCAGAATCCAGCACCTGCCGACATTCTTGTTGTCCTGTCAGCGCAATACCTACGATTCTGTCGGCCCTTGCAAACCGGCCCCGACCGGGAACTACCTTGCACGTAATCAAAGTGTGCCGAGTAGATAGGAACGATTCTAGCTTGACGTGTGCCACCTTCCCCTACATAGGGGGTGCGCAACGTGCGGATGTCGCGCTTCAATCCAGGTAGAGGAAACCCGGTTACGGTGATGAACCCAGCGGGGGCACAGCCGGAGGATTACCACCGGAGTTCCGGGGGGGGCGGACTCTATGAGCCCCGTTTCGAGCACGACAGTTGCGGTGTCGGCTTTGTATGCAATCTGGACGGATCGGTCTCCCACAAGATCATCGAGAACGCAATCGTGGTTCTCTCCAACCTCATTCAGCGCGGGGCGACCGGCGCAGACAGCGACACGGGTGACGGGGCGGGAGTTCTGATGCAACTTCCCGATCGCTTTTTCAGGCACGCGATGCCGGGATTGAACCTGCCGCGGCCGGGGACATACGGTGTGGGTATGATGTTCCTACCCTGCCACCCCGCAAAATCCAGTCGGTGTCGCACGCTGATCGAGAGCAACATTGCGGAAGAAGGTTTTCAATTGCTTGGATGGCGGCGGGTTCCGGTGAATGCAAAGGTCATCGGCCGGCTGGCACGCCAGACGCAGCCCGATATCCGGCAATGTTTCGTACACCATCCCGAGTCCCGAGGTGATGAGCTGGAGCGGAAACTTTACATTCTGCGTCGCCGGATCGAGAAGGATGCGGCCGCACAGTTGGGTGGCGACAGCGGATTCTATATCCCCAGCTTCTCCAGCCGGACGATTGTTTATAAAGGGCTCATGATGGGCACCCAGCTTTCGGGCTTCTACCAGGATCTGCTTGATCCGCGCTTCGAGAGCGCTCTGGCGGTGGTCCACCAGCGCTACAGTACCAACACGTTTCCCTCCTGGGATCTCGCCCAGCCATTCCGCTTCCTGGCCCATAACGGAGAAATAAATACTTTGAGAGGAAACCTTAACTGGATGCGGGCCCGGGAACCCAACCTCCGTTCCGAGCTGTTCGGCGAAGATATCCGGAAGCTGCTGCCGATCACCGATGAGCGGGCCAGTGACTCCGCCAACCTCGACAGCATGCTGGAACTCCTCGTCAATGGAGGACGCGACCTCCATCACGCGATGGTGATGCTGATACCCCAGGCATGGGGAGCCAAGTATCCGATCGGCCCCGATCTTCGCGGGTTCTTTGAGTACCACGCCGGGCTCATGGAACCCTGGGACGGTCCGGCGGCGGTGGCCTTTACCGATGGACGCCGGGTCGGCGCTCTGCTCGACCGGAACGGGTTGCGGCCGGCACGCTACACCGTCACCCGCGAGGGTCTGGTAGTACTGGCCTCCGAGGCCGGTGTGCTGCAGCTGCCGTCTGAAGAGGTAATTGAGAGAGGAGCACTGCGACCCGGCCAAATAATTCTGGCTGATCTCAGGCAGCAACGCTTGCTCAAGGACCGGGAGATCAAGATGCACCTGGCGCGACGCCGGCCGTACCGGCGATGGGTGCAGGAAAACCAGATCTTCATCCACGGATTGTTCGGGGCGGTGGCGGCGGTGGAACCGGAAGCCGGATCGCTGGCGCGTCGCCAGCAGCTGTTCGGCTATGCCCGCGAAGATATCCGGCGCGTTCTTGATCCCATGGCGGTCGCCGGGCATGAACCGGTGGGGTCCATGGGCGCCGACGAGCCGCTTGCGGTTCTTTCGGAGAAGCCGCAACTTCTCTACTGGTACTTCAAGCAACTTTTCGCCCA
>DTYT01000307.1 GCA_012961745.1 Kiritimatiellia bacterium
CTTGATGCTGCGGGATATCTGACGTCTGGTGATTATATCCTTTTCGAAGGCGCGGGCACACACGATGGCGGATGGCAAGGCGACCTGGATGGTACCGCCCGTTATGACGAGAATGACACGGGGGGGACATATATTCCGTCGGGATACGCGTACATCCGGGTTTTCAATATTCCTTACGGAACTACCCCGACAGTCGGAACATGGTTTATCCAGAGCGAGCTCGTTGTGGTGGACAATGAGCAGACGAATGTTCCTCCGGATATCCCTGACTCAGTTGACATTGCTCCCACGCAGGGCAGTGGGGTGATGGATCAGCAGGTTGCTATTCCCGAGCCGGCATCGCTGGCGCTGCTCGGCGTGGGGGCCGTGGCGCTGATGTTGCGGCGCCGTAGATGAACTAAGGAGGCTCTGGGCACAACGCTCCCCGTAATCCTTCAAGGCCAATGGAAGCGGTGCACCCGCGTGTGCTTGGCCGGAAGTGGGCGCGTTCGGGGTCGAGGGTTAGGGTGGCGGTGCGCAGGGCGAAATTCCCCGGTGTACCTCCCGCTCCTATTTCAGCCGTCGCCCTGTCCGGGTGCGAAGGAAGGACAGGTATCCGTGGCCTGCACATCCCGGCGATGCAGCCCGCACCACTGGCGGAATGGGTTGGCGACGTAGTGCACGCAATGCCGGCAGAAGCGGGGCTTGTCGTCCGAGAAGAGATCCGGTTTCTCCCCGCGATCCTCGGGTGAGAAAAGATCGGGCACGCGGTCGGCTTCGACAAATGGAACGTCGGCTTCCCTGGGGTACACGTGGCCGCAAGCCGAGCACTTCAGGGTTTCTCCCGCCTTCTTGAGCCCCTTGAATACGGGCTCGCGGACCAGAAACGCTTCCTGTCCGCAGGCTGAACACCGGATCGCGGTGGATTTCATTTCCGTTGATCCCCTTCCGCAGAGCTTCGGACCGCGCCGGGCCTGCGGCGCCGGCGTCGGGCCGCGAATTCCGGGGCCTCCTTCAGGCACCCGGCCAGGAGCGCCAAAGATTTCAGGAGATAGCCGAAGCCCGTGCGCCTGAGCCGTACCGCCCCGCCTCCCACCTCGGACCAGCCGGGCGTCTCCAGGTCGTCCGGGGAAAGTTGAAGACTCTCCCAGTCGGCGAAGAGGCGCCCCCAATCGCTGGCCAGGGCGTCGCGGATGACCTTCTGGTGGGTGGGATACCAGAAGGTGTCGTGGTAGAGCACGCTGGCCGCGTAGGCCCATGGGGCCAGCACGGTCTTGAGCGACCATTCGAGCATGCTTTTCAGCGGTCCCCAGTAGATCCTGTGTTGCATGCGGCTGGCGAATGTCATGTGCGCGAAGGGACCCTCAAAGCGCCAGTTTTCCTCGGCCGCGGAGGGATCTCCCGCGATCTCGATATTCCGGACGTCGCCGCATCCCAGCCCGGCGTCATGGGCCAGGCGGATGTACTTGATGCGGAGTGGATCGAATCCCATCATCCGGGCGGCGACGGCGTCGATGGCCACCTGGTCGGCGGACGCCAGGATGACGTTCTTGACATGGGGAATCATGCAGCGCGGTCCGGGCCCGTCCCCCGCA
>DTYT01000308.1 GCA_012961745.1 Kiritimatiellia bacterium
AATCAGACTGTTGCGCAAATGCAGCACTTCCCGGTCCATAGTGATCTGCTCGACTGCCTCGCGGGCCCGATGCAGCACGGTGCCCCCGGGCGTCTCGTATACTCCACGGCTCTTGATTCCGACGTAGCGGTTTTCCACCAGATCGGCCCGTCCGACGCCATGAAGGCCCGCCATACGGTTCAGGGTCTCCAAAATCTGGCGTGGCGTCATCCGTTCTCCGTTGACCGCCAGTGCATCTCCCTTTTCCATTCCGATGATTATTTCTTCCGCTTCCTCCGGCGCTTTTTGCGGCGATGTCGTCAGGGTGAACAAATCTTCCGGAGGTTCCGCCCAGGGATCTTCGAGAATCCCTCCCTCGTAGCTTATGTGCAGCAGATTGCGGTCGCTGCTGTAGGGCCTCTCCGGCGAGACCGGAACCTTGATGCCATGCTTGCGGGCATATTGCACCAGATCGCTCCTCGACCGGAGGTCCCATTCCCTCCACGGAGCGATAACCCGGATATCCGGCTCGAGGGCATAGGCGGTGACTTCAAACCGCACCTGGTCGTTACCCTTCCCCGTCGCCCCATGCGCTATCGCCTCGGCCCCCTCCTGTCGGGCGATCTCCACCATGCGCATGGCGATCAGTGGGCGTGCAATCGCCGTGCCGAGAAGGTAGCCGGATTCGTACACCGCCCCGGCACGCAACATGGGAAAAACAAAATCCCGGGCAAACTGATCCCGCAGATCCTCGATGTACACCTTGCTGGCACCCGTACGCCGGGCGTTCTCTTCAAGACCTTGTAGTTCCTCGCCCTGACCTATGTTCGCGGTGAATGCTATGACTTCGGCCCGGTAGGTCTCGATCAGCCACTTGAGGATAACCGACGTATCGAGTCCACCGGAGTACGCCAGGACCACTTTCATTGTTCGTTCTCCCCCCTGCTGTTGCTCGGCACACTTCCCTTGCCTTCTGCACGGAATTCCGCAAGGACCTGCTCGATTATCCGTACTGCCTGTTCCACCTCCGCCACGCTCACGTTCAACGGCGGCAGGAAACGCAACGCATTCTCCGCGGTGGCCAGGCAGAGCAGACCCTTTTCGCGAAGCAGTTGCTCCAACGGCTTTGCAGGCCGCTTCAGCACCACGGCCAGCATCAGTCCTCGCCCCCGCACTTCCTGCACCAGCTCCGGATATCGTCCGGCCAGCGACTCCAGGAGGCCACGCAACCGGTCGCCCAGGCGTCCGGCGTGATCCACCAGACCGGCATCCTCGATCACGCCCAGCGTTGCCAGGGCGGCCGCACAAGCCAGCGGACTACCTCCGAAGGTACTCGCATGGCTGCCCGGCTGGAACGTGTTGGCGATCCCGCGCCGTATAACCACCGCGCCCACGGGGAAGCCACCCCCCAGGCCCTTGGCCAGTGCCATGGCGTCGGGAATGATGCCGTAGTGCTGATAGGCAAACCACTTCCCCGTACGCCCCACCCCGCACTGAACTTCGTCCAGCAGCAGTAATATGCCCGCCTCATCACACAATCGCCGCAGCCCCTGCATGAACTCCACGCTCGCCGGAATGACCCCCCCTTCGCCTTGGACGGGCTCCACCAGGATCGCAGCGGTCTTTTCCGTGACCGCCTCCCGGCAGGATCGAATATCGTTGAATTCGGCGTAGCGGAATCCCGGCGGCAGGGGGGCGTAGCCTTGCTGAACCTTCGGCTGGCCGGTGGCCGTCAGCGTCGCCAGCGTTCGGCCGTGAAACGAGTTCCGCATGGACACTACTTCATACCGCCCCCGCGGATTGCCCCAGCGACGGGCCAGCTTGATCAGTGTCTCCACGGCCTCCGCACCGGAGTTGCAAAAGAAGCACTGGCCGTCGAAAGACAGCTCTACCAGTTTCTCGGCCAGCCGGGCCTGTGGTTCGGTGAAATAAAGGTTGGATACATGCATCAAGCGCCCGGCCTGTTCCCGGACCGCCGCCACTACACGTGGATGACAATGACCGACGCTCAACACCCCGATCCCGGCAATGAAATCCAGGTAGCGGCGGCCATCGCAGTCAGTGACCACCGCCCCCCGTCCTTCGGCCAGTGCTAGGGAAGGCGGCGCGTAGGTCGGGGCCACGAAACTGCGGTATAAATCCCTGATCTTCTCGGTATTCAGGGCACGATCTCCGTCCCCACACCTTTATCCGTGAACAGTTCCAGCAGCAGCGAATGCGGGAAGCGCGCATCGATAATGTGCACTTTGTTTACGCCCGCCTGCAGCGCGCGAATCCCCCCCTGCACCTTGGGCAGCATTCCCCCCACGATCACGCTGCTGCGGACCAGCTCTACCACCTCCTTCGCCGGCAGGGTGGAAATCAGGCTTTCAGGCCTGCCCGGCTCCCGCAGCAGCCCCGGCACATCAGAAAGAAACACCAGCTTGCGCGCCTTCAGCTCGCAGGCCAAGGCTGCCGCGGCTTCGTCGGCATTGACGTTGTACACGCGACGCTCCGCATCCCGGCCCAGGGAAGAGAGCACCGGCGTAAGCCCCGCCTGCAGATAGGCTTCCACCGGCGCCCGGTCAACCCCGACCACCTCACCCACCAGCTCCAGACTCACCTCTTCGCCCGTGTCAGGATCCCGCACCTTGCGGGGGACTACTTCCAGGACATCGTTTCCCCGCAGCCCGCGCGCCGGGCACCCGAACGATTCCAGAATGTCGACCAGCTTCGGATTGATCTCGTTGTTGAGCACCTGCTCCACAACCTCAATCGCCCTTTGGTCGGTCACCCGGAGTCCGTGCACGAACCGCGGCCGCATGCCGGCCTCCGTCATCCGGCGGGAAATGGCTTTCCCCCCACCGTGGACCACCACCGGCCGCAGTCCCACACAAGCCATAAAGGCAATATCTTTCAATATTGCGGACACCGCGGACGGGTCGTCCATGACACTGCCGCCGAATTTCACCACCACGGTCTCATCTTTGAACCGCTGAATATAGGGCAGCGCTTCGATCAGGACCGCGGCCTTCTGGATTACTTCTCTCATCCCTACACCATTCCAGACGGCGCCCCCGGGAGCAACGTCATCCGCCGAATCAAGCCGTCCCTTTTTCCTCAACGGGGCGCATGAAGTCAAGCACTTGCAAGGTTGCCGCTGCACATCAAGAAAGCTTCCCATGCCGCGAAGATCCCAGGTTGCACGGCGGCCATCCGTCCTGTCATCAAGCCCCCGTACCGGCGAAGATATCCCAGCACTCCGCACGCCGTGGATGGGCCGACGAGGCCTCCGTTGGCGATCTCCGGCAGCGACGTCGATGAAACCACCCACAGGCAGCAAGTCATGCCGCGCAGGACGTCCAGACCGGGCTTCAAAGAATCTGGGGTGGATCATAACCAGGTCCACACCGCAGTCTTACAACCGGCGAAAGCAGTCCCTGAACACCTGCCGCCCTTCGCTTCTGCAGCTCCCCAGGTGCACCTTGACTGAGAGCAGCCCGGTCCAGACGCCCTGCAGCCGCCGAAGGTGGAGGCCCGGACTTTCCGGAACGCCGAATGGGTTATTCCCGCCCATCGGTGCGCAGAAAGGGGTCGGACGAAACTCCCGCCATTTCAAACCCAACGAACTGAACCCGGGGGGGGGTATCACGGCCGGTTTC
>DTYT01000309.1 GCA_012961745.1 Kiritimatiellia bacterium
CTCTTCCGTCCTCCCGCGGCATGATTTGCCTCCTGGAGTCGTGCCGGGACCCGGAACCCGTTCCGGGTCCCGGTCCTCGCCTACTCGGACTTGCCGGATGCCTCGAGTTCCTCCAGCCGCCGCCGTACCTCCGCCAGCTCCCGTTCCAGGTAGCCGGCTTCCTGCCGCAGCGCCTCTTTCTCCTGCTCACTGCCCTGTACCGGCACGGGCCAGGCCGGAGGGCGTACCAAGGCCGCCCGCTGCCAGCCGGTCAGCCCGGTGGCATAGTACCAGTTGCGCCATCCCCGTCCGAAACCACGGCCCCAGCCCCACGCTCCGCGGGACCAGGCTCGGACCCCGCGTCCCGGCCAGGGATTTGCGTACCCGGGCACCCCGTATCCGGCGCAGTATCCCGCGCCGCGGCCGGTCATCGGTCCCGTTCCCACGGGTCCGGTTCTGTCTCCTCCGGGCATTTCCTTCGCCTCCTTTCACGCATTGCACGACCTCGGGTGATAAACCGATTCAAGGGCCGCCGCGCCATCCCCGTCCGCGACGATGCCTCCATCCGCCACGCCCCGGTCCTCCGGGGCCGCGTGCCGGGACGACCGGTCCGCCCTCGATCCGCAGGGCGGTGCCCAGGACCACGGCCCGGGCCACCTTGCGGTGGGCGGAGTCGAGGATCCGGCCGAAGGTCGGGCGGGAGACCTTCATCTGTTCGGCCGCCTTTTCCTGGTACATCCCCTCGAAATCGGCCAGCCGCAGGGCCTCGAACTCGTCCAGGGTGAGGACGACTTCATCCAGCACCGACCGGGGAACCCCGGCGGGCTTGAAATAGGATGCCCGCGGCACTGCGGCTACGCATCTTGGTATGCAAGGTCTGGGCATGGCGCGCTCATCACTTCGGTTCGGGCCTCTTATGAACATATGCTCATTTGCGCGCCTGTCAAGTAGCCGCGCCGTAATCCCTCCTGACCCTTGCCAGTAGCCCCACCTTCTGCTTGAATACCGCGCATGCTCAAACGGTTGACCCTCACTGCCACCTTGACCGGCATCCTGGCGGCGGCCTGGGCCGCACCGGTCGTCCTCCGGCCCGACCGCCGCGAAATCCCCGGTGCGGACGAGCCCACCGCCTACCTCTGCTACGCCCACCCCGGCGCCACCGGCGTGGTCGTCGCCGGCTCGTGGGACGATTGGAACCACCGCCACCCCATGGCCTGGTCCAACGGCCTGTGGATTCTCGACGTCCGCCCCCTGCACCTGCCCTTCGGCCGCCACGAGTTCAAGTTCATCATCGACGGCGAGTGGGAGCCGGGCGAAAACCGCATTCTCTATGCGAACATGCGCGGCCTGCTGGAACGCCCGCCCGCGATCCTGGTCCAGGCCCTGGTGCAGGACAGCCATACCATAGACCTCGTCCTCAAGCACCCCCTGCCACCCGCCACAATCCGCAAACTCGCGCTCCGCGTGCTCCCCGACCGCCGGGTGAAAGAATGGCACCCGCTGTCCCCACCCGAATCGGGATTCGTCGAAGGCTACGTCATGGGAGGAAATGTCGTCACCTTCACCCTCTCCGAGAAGACCTACGGGCTCGACCTCGCGCCCACTTCCACCGTGGCGGTCGCCGGGACCTTCAACGGCTGGAGAACCGCCGCGCCGGGCTGGAGGCTCCATGACCCCGACGACGACGGGATCTGGACTCTCACCGTGCCCCGCGCCGCCCTGCCCTACCCGGCCCCCGGCCGGTACGTCCAGTTCAAGTTCGTGCTCGACGGAAGGCGCTGGCTCCCCCCGCCCCCCCACGCCCCCAACGCGCAGTACGACGGGAAGGGAAACATCAACCTGACCATTGACCCCCGGCGCCGCGGATCCAACGTGATCCGCCTGGTCACCGAGGACCCCCTGGAAATCTCCACCAACTACGTGGTCGCAATCGAAGGATTACGCGCACGCCCCATCTACCGCATGACCACCCCCGGGCGCGCCCTCGACCGGTTCGTCTCCCACAAGCCGCTGGGAGTCAGCCTCCACCGGGACCAACAGGCAACCACCTACCGGCTTTTCTCGCCGCGTGCCACCCAGGTCTGGCTCTGCATATACACCTCGGCATGGTTCCGATCCCGGGACAACCCCGCCACCCCCATCGCGCCCGCCGAGCGCTACCCCATGTGGAAAGACCCTGCCGACGGCGTCTGGGAAATCAGCCTGCTGGGGCTGGATACCGGCAAGTACTATTCATTCAACATCGCCGGCCCGCGGGGCGACGCCGAGTCCTTCGATCCCCGCACCCCGGTAGGCGATCCCTACGCCCTGGCCGCCGCACACGCCCACAACAACACCATCGTCCTCGACCCCCACCTTACCAACCGCTGGTTCGGCGGCTGGAACGACGCCGATTTCCGGCGCCCCGCCCCCCAGGACCTGGTGATCTACGAGATGCACCTGCGCGACATGACCATCCACTCCTCCTCCCGCGTTCCGCCGCTCCTGCGCGGCAAGTATGCCGGACTGCTCGCCACCCGGGGCAAGGGCACCGGTCTCGATCACCTCAAGTGGCTGGGAGTCAACACCATCGAGCTGCTTCCGGTGGCCGAATTCTCCAACCGGGAAACCGATTACGATTGGGGCTACGCCCCCGTCTACTACTTCGCCCCGGAAGCTTCCTACGCCCTGCGACCCCTGCAGGGATCGCAGTACTACGAGTTCAAGAACCTCATCAATGAACTGCATCGGGAAGGCTTCGCGGTCATCCTCGACGTGGTCTTCAATCACGTCGGCTCACCCAACATCTTCTACTTCATCGACAAGAAGTACTTCTTCCGCCTCACGCCGGATTTCCGCTTCCTCAACTTCAGCGGGTGCGGCAACGACCTGCGCACCGAGGCCCCCATGATGAGACGGCTCATCATCGACAACGTCCTCTACTGGTTCCGCGAGTTCCATGTGGACGGGTTCCGATTCGATCTGGCGGAGCTGGTGGATATGCAGACCATGCTCGCGGTCCGCGACGCCGCCCGGTCGGTCGACCCCGGCATCATCCTCATTTCCGAACCCTGGAGCTTCCGCGGAGACCAGCGACACCAGTTGACGGGCACCGGCTGGTCGGCCTGGAACGGCGACTTCCGCCATGTCGCCAGGAAATTCGTGCTGGGAGAAGAGAACCGCGCACGGCTGAAGCAG
>DTYT01000310.1 GCA_012961745.1 Kiritimatiellia bacterium
TACGGGGTTTGGGGGTGCGGTGTATTTTGACGATGCTGGCCAGGCCCTGGTGAGCACCGGGGGGAGTGTTTCGGGGCTACTGCGGAATCCCGGATACGATGACGGAGTACCGGGAAATGCATATGACCTTGATGCCTCCAGTCAGTTGCCGGCGTGGAAGTGGTACGGCGGTACGAACGCGGGCTTCATTTCACGAGAGCACTGCAAGGATGGCGAACAAGCATTGGTAGTAACCTGGCCTCAGAACACCATGGCGCAGGATTGGCCGGCGGCCGGTGGCGTAACCTATGTGGCATCTGGCTACCTGTTCACACCATCTGATAAAAAGTTCAACAGCGATGGATCGTCGTACGGGCGGCTGGAAATGGTGTTCTACGTAGGCGGCGACACTAATCCCGCTCAGGACTACATCTATTACTCGGCGCGCTTCACATGGCAGAAGCCTGCAGATCAGTGGATCTACTTCAGCGTTACCGGGATGGCGCCGCCGGAGGCGGTGGTAACCGGGAGGCTCAACTGTACGATTTACTCCGACGATCCGGGCGGGGATATGGACTTGGCCGGTGTCATATATTTCGACCAACTGAGTGTCATACAGCAGGGTGGTATGTCTGACTGGGAGCAGTGGCAGATGCAGAACTTCGGGAGTACCAACGCTCCCGGCACGGGCCCGGTCGAGGACTATGACGGGGACGGGTATCTGAACTGGTCGGAATTTATAGCCGGCACGCAGCCGACGAATGAGGGTTCATACCTCAGTGCGAGCAGCGAGCAACAGCAATCGTCGAAGACCTCGTTGGTGATAAAGTGGGACAGTACTTCCGGGCGGTATTACGCAGTGCTGCGGAGTTCGACCGGACCGGGACCGGGCAATATGAGCATGGTGGCCAGCAATATAGTTGCTACGCCGCCGGAAAACGTATACATAGACGATGTGGGCAATGCTTGGCAGGTATACTACTACCGAATCCAGGTCCGGACCAACCAGTGGTGAGAGAGACGGCATGAGGTCGCGGAAAGTCCTTTCAGTTATGGTTCTTCTTTTCATCCCCTGCATCCTGCGGGCGGCAGTACCTGAGCCCACGTTCGAGCTGTGGGAGCGCGGGGTCCCGGAAATGATTCCTTATGAGGAGTATGGCTATTTTACGAATGAAGGAACCGTAGCATTCAGCTATATAGTTACCAATGAAGTGGGCCTTGCGATCGCCTCGGGAGAAGGCGTGGATCCGAATCGGAGTGTCTATGACGATCCAGCGTACGAGCGGATGAAGAAGGGCGGCAAGCTCAAGGGGGACCCTTGGAAGCACGTACTGACGCCGCATCATCAGCGCGACTTCTTCATCTGGGCTGACGCGAGCGAGGATGCTGGTGTGCGGCAGTTCTTTCAGGCGAAGATACTTTATCGCGCCGGTCATGTAATCCAGGCGCTGAAGGGTTTTTACGCGGCGATGATGTTTTACCCCCAATCGGAGGGCTGGAGTGAGGCGGGGAATTTCACGTGGAGCGTAGCGGAGGCCGCACTTAAGGAGATAAAGAACATTCTCAAGGAGCATCCGGAGGTTGGTTGGAGGCTGGATGGGGCCAAGGTTGAGGTGAGGAACCAGAACATCCGCAAGCAAATCCTCGTGACCCCGGGAAAGTGGGTCTGCGTCAAGACCGAGAGAAGTGAGACGGCGCCCCGCGAGCCTGTGCCAGAAGGTGGGCCAAGCTTTGAACTGTACGACCCGGGCATCGATCGGCCGGTTCCCTACCCGGAGTTTGGATATTTCACGAATGAAGGCACTTACCAGTTCGCCTACGTCATCACCGACCGGGTCGGGCTGGCGGAAGCTTCGGGCGAATTCGTTGATCCCAATCGGAGTGTCTATGAGGATCCGGCCTACCTTGAGGCCAGGAAGGAAGGAAAGCTGGATGTTGAAGATCACTGGAAGCACACCCAAACGCCCAACCACCAGCTCGATCTTTTCATCTGGGCGGATGCGCCCGAGGACGCGGGGGTGCGGCAATTTTTCCTGGGACAGATTCTGGAACGGGCGGGACATTACATGCAGGCGCTCAAGGCGTATCACGCCTCCATGGTGCTTTACCCCGCATCGGTATGCTGGAGCTCCGGCGGGGAGTTTGAATGGAGCATAGCCGAGGCGGCGTGGCACGCGATCGAGAACCTCACCAGGGAGCATCCCGAACTGGGTTGGAAACTCGCGGGTGCGGATGTGACGACGTTCGTGGACCAGAGCGGAATGAAGGTCGCGGTATGTCCCGGGAATTTTGAAAGGTTGGAATCGCTGCCGAGGAAGGTCCCCGCATCTGAGACGGGTGAAGCGTATCGCGTTCTGGAAAGGCTTAAGATCGTTGGGAAGCGGGGTGAAGGCAAAGTAAGGTTTGTGAAGTATGAGAACGGCCATTGGCAGATGCTGGTGGATAATGAGCCGTACTTTATCAAGGGGGTCACTTATGCGCCCACGATGGTGGGGAGGCTTCCCTGGAAGTGGGAATGGATGTGGGCCGACGAGAATACCAACGGGTTCGTTGACGCGTTGGAAGCCTGGGTGGATCGTAACCGTAACGGAATACGGGATTATGATGAACCTGTGGTGGGCGACTTCCATCTGCTGAGGGAGATGGGGTGCAACACGATACGGTTCTATTATACCAATGAGGAAGTGAATGTTCTTCTACTGCGCAGGATGTTCAATGAACACGGCATCCGCGCAATTCTGGGTGATTTCCTGGGGGCGTATTGCCACGGATCCGGTGCGACCTGGGAGGAAGGTACAGACTATACGGACCCTGAGCAGCGGAAGCGGATGTTGGCGGCGGTGGAGGCCAAAGTTCTGCGCTGTCGTCACGAACCGTGGCTATTGATGTACGTCTTGGGGAACGAGAACAACATGCCCTCGACCGAAGACGTCAACACGACGCGGACCAATGCTGGCAGTCATCCCGAGGCCTATGCGCGATTCTTGAACGAAGTTGCCGCATTGATACACCGGTTGGATCCGGATCATCCGGTGGGAGTCGGAAATCTCATGACCGGCCTGATTGACTATTATGCCAAGTATGCTCCCGGCCTGGATTACATTGGAATCAACGCATACATCGGGCCGCATGGCTTTGGGGCCATGTGGGAGAAGGTTTCCAAACGAATGGATCGGCCGGTGCTTATCACGGAGTTCGGATGTGACTCGTACTGGACCGGGCGTGGGGTAGATGAGCAGGCGCAAGCCGACTATATCCTGGGCTGCTGGGCCGACATTTGGTATCATCGTGCCGGTGGTCCTGGTGTCGGGAATTCGATAGGAGGGTGCGTCTTCGAATGGCTTGACGAGTGGTGGAAGGATACTCGCAATTATTTCCAGGATCCCATAGATCATCAAAGTATCGAAGCGACGGTGGGAATGGCATTCCCAGATGGGGCGAGTCAGGAGGAGTGGCTGGGCATTGTGAGCCAGGGCGATGGAAGGGCGAGCCCGTTCCTGAGAATACCAAAGAAGGCCTATTATGAGCTTCAGAGGGGTTGGAGAAGGTGACGCGAGTAGAGGAGAAGGAAGGGAGGTGATATGCGGGAGGGAAGAATGTGCTAGGGCTGCTCAGATGACCCGAAATAATTCCTGTAATGATAACCGGACGACGGCAAGAAGGAGGCTGAAGGCATGAGGAAAATGATGCTGGCGTTAGTGGTGCTGGGGGTGAGTGCGGCCGTGGCGACGGCCCAGGATCAGCCGGCGGCTGCGGAGTCGACCGAGCCGGCGGAAGAGGCGTGCCCCAAGGCCGTTCTGCCCCTTAAGCTGTACGGGGATTGTGATGATGAATTCGATCCTCCGTACATTCCATCGGGATGGATGGGCAACTACGAGGCCATTGAGCGCGACGAATGCTGCGAAGACAACCCGCATAGCGGCAAGTATTGCATCAAGCTTACCTATAACGATGTGAAAGGTTGGGCGGGTATAGTCTGGCAGGATCCCCCCAATGACTGGGGCGATGAGTTCGGAGGCTGGGATATCTCCGGCGCGCGGCGGCTTGTGTTCTGGGCGCGCGGGGAGAAGGGGGAAGAACTGGTCGAGTTCAAATTCGGGATTCTGGGGCGCAACAAGGCATATCCTGATTCGGCCCGGGGAAGCCTCGGTCGTGTTAAACTCACGAAGGAATGGAAGGAGTACTCCATCCCCGTGGAGGGGAAGGATCTCCGCTGCATCAAGACCGGATTCGTGTGGGTGGTGGTTGGCAGAAAGAAACCGATCACCTTCTACCTGGATGACATCCGTTGGGAATAGTTACCGTCGCCCGTACGGTGTGGGCGGTGCCGCGGCGGGACGGGAGTCCGCCGCGGCATTTTTTGAGTAGGCCGGAACACGATGGTCGTAAGACTCAGGTTACTGGTAGTGCCGGGGGCGGGGCTCATTTGGGGCTTTTGGTGTGGAAGTGCCGTGGGTGTTGAGGCTCCGCATCCCGGCCTACCGTTCGATATCTACACGGAGAAGGACTGCTGGGTCCCATATGCGCCGTCCGGTTGGATGGGGGACTACAAGGGGATCGAGCTGGACCTGGGGTGGCGGAAGAATCCCCACAGTGGGCGGACCTGTGTTCGCTTCCGGTATTGCGGTCAGGAATGGGCTGGTGTGGCGTGGCAGGATCCGCCGAACGACTGGGGAGAGGAGGCGGGAGGATTTGATCTGACCGGAGCCCGGAGGCTGGTGTTTTGGGCACGCGGTGAGAATGGGGGTGAGGCAGTGGAGTTCAAGGTAGGCATTCTCACCAGCGGACCGAGGAGCGCTGAGCCGGGGCAGAAATCGGAGCTGGCCCAGAAGATTGTTTTGTATCCGGATACGGCGTCGGCTTCGAAGAGAATCGTACTTTCGCGGCAGTGGAAGAAGTATCGGATCGGGCTGGGCGGGAAGGATCTGTCGCGGATCAAGACCGGGTTCGTATGGGCGGTAAAGGGTGTGGTGGGGGGATGCGTGACTTTCTTCGTGGACGATGTCCGGTATGAGTAGAGGAATTCTGCGGGGCTGACTCATCGGGATGCGGTTATCGGTGTGATTGTCTTGGGACCGCATCCGGAATCTGGGGATGTTGGCGTGGCCTGAACACTGCCACTGGTTCCTCTATCAGCGCGGATTTTCTCTTTTCTGTTATTGACGCGATCTGAATACTAGTTTAATACTAGTATACGAAGATCTGCAGTGATGTTGAGGTGACCAATCCTAGCGGGGGGTGCCGAAATGAAATGAGGAAGTTCTTTCCATTATCTGTCCTTGCGGGGGGTGCGCTTATGCTGAGCGGGGTTGGGGTGAGGGGATTTGATAGCTTCATCACGATGAAGGGGGGGTATTTTTATGA
>DTYT01000311.1 GCA_012961745.1 Kiritimatiellia bacterium
GCCCACCAACCGCTGCAACCTGCGCTGCATCCATTGTTATGCATCCGCGGGAGCGGCGCTTCCCAAGGAGATGGGCCTGCCTCAATGGAAGCGGACCATAGACCAGCTTCTTGCCGAAGGATACCGCCACTTTACGCTCTGCGGGGGGGAACCGTTCATGTATCCCCACCTCAAGGAGCTGCTGCAACATCTGGCGGCCTGCGGCGCGGAAACGATTGCTGTACTGACCAACGCAGCGGTCCTCCGGGAGGATACGGTTCGGTACGCCGCTGAAATCAAGGTGGAATTCGGAGTAACGTTCTACTCGCATCTCCGGGAACATCACGAGAAAATCACCCGCGTAAGGGGTAGCTGGCGGGCGGCATTGGACGGAATGAATCTATTGCTGCGCCTGGGAATCCCTTTTTCGGTTAATATCCCGCTGGGCTCCGTCAATCAGGACGATCTCGAAGAAACCCTGGACTTCCTGGAACGGCTGGGCGTGCCCCGCCATCGTGCCGGGGGAAACATCGTTTACCCCCTGGGACGTGGTTGCAATCCGGAAGTGCTCCCCGCGCGGAGGACCGTTTTCAATATCCGCACCGAGGTATACGAAATAGCGGCGGAGGACGGCCGGCTCGATTATCATACCTGCTGGCGCGGCAAACTGCTGGTAATGGCCGATGGACGGGTTACCCCCTGCCCGAGTGCGCGGGACGATCGCTTCGTGATCGGAAGCCTGACTGAACGCTCCTTGTCCGAACTGCTGGCCGACGCACGGCTGCACCGGCTGTGGGCGGTAACGCTGGACAACGTCCCCGAATGTCGGGAATGCGAGTTACGTTACGGATGTCATGATTGCCGCGCCAATGCGTTCATCTACACCGGTGAGCTGCTGGGCAAGAATCCGTACTGTTCATACGAGCCCCGCACCGGCTCCTGGAAGGCGCCGGCGTTGCCCGAGCAACCCACCCGGCAGGTGGAAAGAACGCCCGGCTTCAGCTTGCGCTTTTCCGCGGACGGGTCCGCGGTACTCAATGACGAAAAAAGCGGGGGCCTGTTCATGATCAACCCAACCGCCGGACTGATTTTCAAGGCGCTGGATCAACCGCGTGCCCTGGAGGAACTGGCGCAGATCCTCTGCGAGAGGTTTGATGTCAGCCCCTCCCGTGCGTATCGCGACGTGTCCCGGATCGTATGGCGCGCCGTCAAGGCTGGAATCCTGCGATGGCTGTAGAAATCCAGGCTTGTGGCTTGCACCTGCGGATCGAGCCGGAGGATGCTGCCCTCCAGGCGGAACTGCAGTGTATCTTGGCGGCCTTCCCGCCCTCCCGCCACAGACCCGATTTCACCATCCGGCAGAAGGGTACTATTCTGACCATCAACGGCCGCACCTGCGACTGGGATGTTCGGGAGGGGCTGCCGCTCCTCGGTGACCGCATAATCTACTGGATCAGGGAGACGATCCGTCGGCACGCCGACGGGTACATTCTTTTGCACGGAGCATGCGTCACACGGAAGGATCGCGCGTGGCTCCTGCTGGGAGATAAGGGATCCGGGAAAAGTACCACCGCCATCCGATACTGCCTGGACGGCGCAACGGCCATGTGTGAACACGCCGTACCGCTGCGGGTTCACGACGGACGGGTGTCCACCCTGCCTTTTCCGTTGGAAATCCTCAACCCGCCCGCGGTCCTGCTCCGGGACCTCGAAAGACAAGATGCCTTTCGACCCCTCGTTTACCGCGACGACGGTCTGACATGCCTGCGCGCTGTCCCGCGGCAGGTACCCGCCGCAACTGCAGCGCCCGCGGCTCTGGTCTTCCTTCATCGCGGTACTTCGCAGGACGGGAAGCCTCCCGTTCGGTTGCAGCCCGGCGCCGCCCTGCTGGCCCGGCTCGCTTCATGCGGCCTGAATCCGGAGCACTGGGATGCAGCGGCGTGGACGCGCCTGACGTCGCTGGTGGAAGCATGCCCGGCGTTCCTGATGGAATGCTCTGCACACCCCGAAAGCGTTACCCTCCCGCCTCCCCTCTGAGAGTTGCGACCGAGCACCAGGAATCCAGGGGAAAATAGGGGTTTACAAACCGGTACGGCAACAGTATAGTCCCGCGCCGAAATCGGTAAGGAGAAAAGCGGACCAACGCAGGGAGGACCCGGTAGTACCGGCCTTGCGAGCCAGAGATCATGGATGCGGAAACAAAGCAGACCATCAAGCAGGAATTCCAGATCCACAAGCGGGACACGGGATCAGTGGAGGTCCAGGTGGCCCTGCTCACACAGCGCATCAAGGAGCTCACCGAGCACCTCCGCGTCCATCGCAAGGACAACAGCTCCCGCCGGGGGATGCTGATGCTGGTCAACCGACGCCGCAAACTGCTGGACTACCTCAAGAGGAAGGACATACAGCGCTACCAGGCTCTCATCCAGCGCCTGGGATTGCGCCGGTGAGATGGCTCACCCGGATCAAACTCGGTTGAAGACACGTTCACGCCGCAGTATCGTATGCCGCGTGGAGAGATGTCGGTAGAATGCCCCAGCCTGGGCCGGGCCGGCCTCACCCGCGCCGTCCGCCAGTATCTCCCTGCATGGAGGAGGAAACTGATCCCATGAACGAGCAAGGCAATATCGTAGAAGTGGACCTGGAGGGGAAAAGGATTGCTTTCCAGACCGGCATGATGGCGCGGCAGGCTCACGGCGCTGCCAGTGCGCGGATTGGTGATACGGTGGTCTTTGCCGCCGTCACTGCATCCCGCACGCCGCGTGAAGGAATAGACTTCTTCCCCCTGCTGGTGGAATACCGCGAGAAGTTTTACGCCGCCGGCCGCTTCCCGGGTGGGTTCTTCAAGCGGGAGGCCCGGCCGACGGAAAAGGAGATCCTGACCGCCCGGGCCACCGACCGGCCAATACGCGCCCTGTTTCCGGAGGGCTACCGCAACGATGTACAGATCGTCAGTACCCTGCTCTGCGCCGACGGAGAGAGGGAAGCCGACGTGCTCAGCATCAACGCCGCCAGCACCGCCCTGGCACTTTCCGAAATTCCTTTTCTGGGCCCGGTGGGCGCGGTACGGATAGGCTTCATTGACGGCCGCTATGTCCTCTACCCCACACACGCGGAATCCGAAAGGAGCATTATCAGCCTGTTGTACGTGGGGACACGTGATCTACCCCTGATGATCGAGGGCAGCGGCAGAGAGGCTCCCGAGGATATTCTGGCCGGGGCGATGGAATTCGCCCACCCGTACGTCCAGCGCTTGATAGACGCTCAGCTCGAGTTGCGCCGTCTGGCGGGCCTTCCGGAGAAGGTCTTGGAATTGCCGCAAGCCGAGCCGGCCCTGTTGCCGCAATTGCGGCAGCGTTACCAGACGGCGGTCCGCGAAGCCGTCCTCATCCCGGCCAAGCGGAGCCGGGAGGAAGCCCTGTCTCGCCTGCACCAGAAAATAGCGGATGAACTTATGGGCGAGAAGCCGGATGTCCCCGCCGAAGGAATCAGCCAAGGATTCGAAGCCCTGCTGAAGGAGACCGTCAGGAGCCTGATGCTGGATGAAGGGCGCCGCCTGGATGGACGCGGCTTTGATGAACTGCGACCGATCAGCGCAGCGGTGGGAATCCTTCCCCGTACCCATGGATCTTCCCTGTTCACGCGCGGCGAGACGCAGGCCTTGGCAACGGTGACTCTGGGAACCGTGTCGGATGCTCAGCTTATGGATGCGCTTTCCGGCGGGCCGGACGAGAAGCGGTTCATGCTCCATTACAACTTCCCGCCCTATAGCGTCGGGGAAGTCGGCCGCATCGGCCCCACCGGCCGCCGCGAGATCGGACACGGCGCCCTGGCGGAGCGGTCTTTGCAGCCTTTGATGCCGGACGACTACGCCTACACCGTACGCGTGGTGTCTGAAATCATGGAGTCCAACGGCTCTACTTCAATGGCCAGTGTGTGTGCGGGTTCTCTGGCACTGATGGATGCCGGTGTGCCGCTGGCAAGAAATGTTGCGGGTATATCCATCGGCCTGGTGACCGCGGGGGATCGCTACCA
>DTYT01000312.1 GCA_012961745.1 Kiritimatiellia bacterium
CCGGCGCGGGCCAGGTCGTCCAGATCGCACGCTGCCGCGGTGAAGATCGCTACACGCCCGGGCCCGCGACTGATGAATTGTTCCAGCTCTTCCTCCTGATCCAGTCTGGTCCAACAGTGCCCCGAGTAGAATACCAGGCTGGGTTCCCTGAATCGGTAGTACGCAAAACGCGTTTCCGGCGGCAGGCTGCGGAAGAAAGGCACAAGCCGAACCGCAACTACCATTCGCCTTAGTCCCGCTCCGATCGCCAGGAAGCTGAGGCCGGCCACGAGCAGGATGGGCACCGCCGTGGGCCACCGGCGGTGGACGATGGTCCACGCCAGGCCCAGAAGGCTGAGGACGAGTGTTAAGCCACCCCCCAGCGCGAGACGGGCGGCGAGGCCCAACTCCCGTCCGGGGGTCAGCAGGAAGAGCGCGAAGAGAACGGCCGCCACGCACAGGTAGGCCCCCGATGTCAGGGCGGCCCACAACCTGGATGCGGCGCCGTATCGGCGGCAGGAGTCTTCCTGGATCCCGGCGGCGAGGAGGAGCGCCGTGGCGGGAAATGCGGGCATCACGTAGTGGGGCAGTTGCGTGGCATAGAAGGAGAAGATCACGTACGGCGAAAGAGCCCATGCGGTCAGCCAGGCACCCAGTCGTCCCCAATGGCGGCGCACCCATGTTATCGCCGCCGGAGCGAAGACGATCCAAGGGAAAAGACTGAAGAAAGCCGTAAGGAGATAATATCCGGGCAACATTTTCCGGGCGTTGAAAGCGGCCACGCCCCTCTCCAGAACATGTTTGCCGATGCCCACCCTGAGGAATTCTCCCCGGGTAGCGATAAGGGCCGGCAGGCCCCACAAGGCGACGAGCAGCAATGCCATCCCGAGTCCGCTACCGAGCCGCAGCTTTCCCGGAGAAATGCGCCGGGGTGTAATCAAGTAGAACAGCGCAAGGGAAAGCAGTGGGACCAGAATGGCTATCGGGCCCTTTGCGAGGAATCCCAGCGCCATGGCGCCGTAGCACATCGGGAAAGCGGCTCTCGGAATATCATCGCGGGCGGCCATTTCGAAAAGGAGCACCTGGCATAGGGTGACAAAAAAGACCATGGGCATGTCGGCCACGGCGCTTCGCCCGTGGATGAGAACCTGTAGCTGCGAAAGGAAAATTATGGCGCAGAGGAGCCCGGCTTCCGCAGAAATCCAGCGCCGCGCGAACCACATCAGCAAGAGCGCCGTGGCGATCGCCGACACCAGGGAATGCAGTCGTGCGCCCGCCTCGTTGACGCCCAGCAGGGCATAACCGGCCCTCATGAGCCAATAGGTGAGCACCGGCTTGTCGAACCGGAAATCGCAGTTGAAAAAGGGGACCACCCACTCATGCCGGCTTATCATTTCCACGGCGGCGCGGGCAAAACGGGGCTCGTCTCGGTCTATGAGAGGGATCGTGCGCAGTCCGGGAGCCAGCAGTATGATTCCACAGAGGATTACGACGGCTGCCTGACCGCGTATACCGCCGGATCTCATGCTGACCATTCTTGATGCAAACCGTCCGGCTATCAAGCTCCGCCGGCCGCGGCCGGATTACAGACTTTATTTGTGCGGCATTTTGCCGGATACTGGCTTCCTTGATCCCGGCATGTTTTGAGGAGGCGCTGTGGCAGGCAAGCCCGGGGAGCGCGGTTCAACAAGGCCGCCGGAGTACACCGGGGGCTCGGTGCTCAATCTGATGGCTTCCATAGTGGAGGCCCGCGGACGCGCAGCGCCTCATCCCACCCTGAAAGATCTGCCGTCCGCGATGCTGGGCCGCGCGGTGAATCTCGTGTATCTGGTGGTAGATGGGCTCGGCATCCGGCAGATGGATAGGGCGCTGGAGGCCGGGGTGGGCACGGCATTCTTCGGCAGGCTCCCCAGACGTATCCTGACAACCGTTTGGCCGGCGACCACCGCGGCGGTGGTGACGACCTTGAGCACCGCCGCTTCGCCCGCAGAGCATGCAGTACTTGGATGGCATCTGCTGTTGCCGGAGCTGGGGATGGAGGCGACCATCCTGCTGGGACTGACGCGTACCGGAGTGCCCATGGCTCCCCGGACACTCGACTTGCGTCGGTACCTGGCGGTACCGGATCATCTCAAGCGTGTTCCGGGCACCCGCACACTTCTTTCCTACCGGCAGATTGCGCGCAGCCGCTATTCCACCGCGGTGGGCAGCTGGACCCGCCGCGGCGGATACTCCACCCTGCGCGGACTGCGGCGGAGGATCGTGGGCGAGGTCCGTCGGCCGGGACGCAAGCTGATCTATGCCTACTGGCCGGTCTACGATACTTTCTGCCACAATCATGGAACCGGGCATCCGTGGACACTGAGACACCTGGGGCATGTTGATCAGGAGCTGTCGGCCCTCGTGGAAAACCTCTCGGGCACCGACACGGTTTTGGTGGTGACCGCCGATCACGGCCTGGTTGACAATCTGCCGGAGCGGGCTGTGGATCTTTCCCTTATCCCCGGCCTCATGGACTGCCTCACCATTCTACCGGCGGGAGATGCCCGTCAGATTGCATGTTTCGTGCGCCCGGGGCGGGAAAAGCAGTTCCGGGAGATCGTGGGCCGCCATCTCGGAGATTGTTGCATTTGCCTCTCTGCCGAAGAGATACTGAAGAACGGATATCTGGGACCGGGACGCCGGCATCCGGCGCTGTTGCGGCGGCTGGCGGACTATGTCCTGCTTCCCGATGAAGGCGTATCCTTCCACGTACCGGTACCAGGGGTGAAGACGGAGCTACACAAGGCCGACCACGGGGGAATGTCCCCGGCTGAAATTGATGTACCCTTGTACGTGGTTGACTGTGGTTGAGTGTGAAGTTGCAGGCTGTCGGGGGCAGGCGCGCCGTCTTGTTGCCAACTCGTATCCCGAGCGCCGCCGGATAGACCCCCCCGCGCTCAGGTATGCCTCCGGGCGGCCGAGACGCAGTCGCTGAGGAGCGCCGCGGCGACCCGGTCCGAGGGCCTCCACACACAGCGGGTGAGGATTCTTGCAGGAGGCGCCGGGCGGCCATCCGGAAGCGGCGGGACCGCACCTTCGAGTGCCTGCGCAAGGCATCTCCTGGCGGCCCGGCATGAGGATGCAGTCATCGCTACGATGAATTCATCGCCGCCATACCGGTATAGGCGTCCATGTGGTGCGATGCCCCGCACCATACCGTTCGCGAACTCCCGCAGGTGTCGATCTCCGGCACCGTACCCGAATCGATCGTTGACTTCGGCCAGCGCTGCCAGATCCACAAACGCCACCGCCAGACACATATCCCTTTGGCGGGCATGGGCAGCCATCCGCCTCAAGTCATCCGGCAGTCCGCGCCGGTTCCATGCGCCGGTCAGCGGGTCCCGGTTCGCCTCCTCCTGGAGCGATGCGGTGCGCAGGGCGTCGGCGATGGCTGCCCGCAGAAGAGCCGCCCATACCGCGCGCAAGGCCGCTGACCAGCGGCC
>DTYT01000313.1 GCA_012961745.1 Kiritimatiellia bacterium
CGTTGTAGGCCCCGCCCCGGCAGTAGTTGCCGGTGGAGGGCCAGACCGCCTTCTGGCGGGTGGGATCGAAAGTGCCGGAAACCAAGCGCGGCACCAGGCACCCGTAGGCCGCTCCCACCTTGTGGGCTCCGGTGGGGAACCACTTGCCGACCAGGCCGACGATGGTCGCCTCCACCCCGGTGAGCTGCGGCGGAAACGCAAGCCAGTTGCCCTGGTTGAAGCCGCCGCCGTGCTCGCGGGGATCGTTTTTCCACGTAATCCGGAAAAGATTGAGCGGATCCACGTCCCACAGGCCGAGATTCTTCAGTCTCTCCACTATGGATTCCGGCACCTGGCGCGGATCTTTCTGCTGGGCGAAGGTGGGCAGAATGATCCTCCGTTCGCGGGCCCTTTGGATAGTTCGTTCCAGGACTTCCTCGTTGATGGATGGAATGATCTTCCTCATGGCGGCTTCCTTTCCGTCGTCCCACCGGCCGACGAAGTTAAAGGGTACCCCGGTTCCCGGGGAGCGTCAATCACCCGGAGGGCCGGGAGGAACGGTGCCCGGCGCGGAGGGGAGCCTGCTGGCCGCGGGTGTCGAGCCGCAGGAGCCACAATGCCGACCACAGCGCGCAGGCGCTGCCATACAGGAACGCCGCCGCCGGTCCGATCCGGTCCCAGAGTATACCGGCGACGATGCTGGCGGCCAGCACCAGCAGCCCGTTGATCGTGTGGAAGATGCCCATGGCGGTTCCGCGGCTCTGCGGGGGGGAGAAATCGGCTACGCAGGCACGTCCCACTCCTTCGGTAGCAGCTGCGTAGAATCCATAGAGTGCGAAAAGGATCCACACCGCCGCCGGTTGTGGAAAGAAAGCGAATCCGGCGTAGACGAGCGCGAACCAGAGCAGGCCGCTGGCGAAGAAGCGCACCCGCGGCAGTCGGTCGGAAAGCCACCCCGCCGGCCCGGCCGCCAGAGCATAGACCACATTGTAGAACAGGTACAACAGCAGCACACCGCTCTCGCTGAATCCGACATGACGAGCCTTGAGGAGCAGGAACACGTCGCTGCTGTTGCCCGCCGCGAATACGGCATAGGCCATGGTGAAGCGGCGAAATTCGACCGGCAGCGATTTCCCCTTGCGACCCGTGGCCGGTACGGATTCAGACCTTCCTTTGTGCGCGCCCGCCGCCGGCTCGCGCACTGGCCGCAGCAGCAGTACACCCGCTGCGGCGGGAATCGCGGCCAGGACAAACAGCGGCCGATACGCCCCCGGCAGCAGGCGCAGGTATACCAGTGCGACCGCCGGCCCGATCACTGCACCGAGCGTATCCAGCGCGCGGTGCATCCCGAATGCCGCACCGCGCGTGTCCTCCGCGCAGGAAGCCGCGATCACGGCGTCGCGGGGAGCGGTACGCAGGCCTTTACCCGTCCGGTCCGTGAAGCGCAGCAGCAGCACCGCCTGCCAGCTCCTGGCCAGCGCCAGCAGCGGCTTGCTGGCGGCGGAGAGGCCGTAACCCCAAACGACTAGTGGCTTGCGGCGGCCGATACGGTCACTGATCCAACCGGACGCGATCTTGAGAAGGCTGGCGGTACCCTCGGCGACACCTTCCACCAGTCCCACGACGCTCATGGGGGCGTGAAGGACGGCGGTGAGGAAAAGAGGAACGATCGGGTAGAGCATTTCGCTGCTTATGTCGGTCAGCAGGCTGACAACGCCCAGCAGCAGCACGTTGGGTCCCAGCCGGGAAAGAAAACTTCTCTTTCCTTCGGGCTTCAAAGCGCTCGATCTTCGGCTAGAATGCGGGACGGACAGACCACCCGCAGTTTAGGGGCACGGTGACGCCAGAGCAAACACAATCGGGCTCGGAGGATGGCAACCGGAAGAGTATGTGGGCTTGGCTCGAATTGTTGAGATTGCCTAACCTCTTCACGGTACCCGGTGACGCGGTGGCCGGGTACGTACTGGCCTCCGGCGGGCAACTGCGCCCACCGGCGGTGCTGCTGGCGGGAACCGCGGGGCTGGCCCTGTATTGCAGCGGACTGATTCTGAACGACCTGAGGGACTGCGCGGAAGACAGTATCTGGCGGCCGGAGCGCCCGCTGCCCTCCGGCAGGATTTCCCGCGAAAAGGCGGCCGTTGTAATGGCGATTCTGTTTGCGGTCGGCCTGCTGGCCGCGGCGGCGGCGGGCATCCGGCCGTTGCTGGTCGCATTGGCATTGGCAGTTGGAGTGATCATTTACAACAGCGGACTGAAGAGCGTGCCCGGGGTAGGTGCCCTGATCATGGGACTGTGCCGGGCGCTGAACGTTCTTTTGGGTGCGGCGGCGGTGCCCTACGGTGCGGGGACAGCGCCGGCTTTGGTGGGGGCGGGCATACTGGGTTTGTACATTGCGGTGGTTACGCAGGCGGCACGCGCAGAGAGCCATCCTGAGTTAGCGCAGGGCGCCGCTTGGGCCGTGCCGCTGGTGGTGGGAGTCGGATTCGTAATGATGCTGGCCTTTGTTTGGACCAGTCCGGCGGCAGGAGTCGTCGGATTCCTTTGTCTTTGGGCGGCCGCCTTTGCCCTGTCATTCGTACCGTGGCTGCTGCTCGAGTCGCGTCACTATGTATATCTGCCGCGTTTTTTCCTGCGGGCTCTGGCGCTGCCTCACCGTTTCCCGTCGCCCCCGGAAGGGGTCCCCGGGCCGAGCGGGTTTTTGCCGACACGGGACGCCGAGCTGGTCGCCCGGCTCCGGCGCGAAAGTATCAGCCTGTTGGTATCGCTGCTGCTTCTGATGCAGGCCGCCTTGGTGGTAGGGAGGGGACAGACGCCGGCCGCCTGGGCGGCCGGGGGCGTACTTCTTGCCGCTTGGGGGGCCAACCGGCTGGCGGCGCGGTGGATAGCGGGCAGTTGATGGATACCCGGCTGCAGATGTGCGAAGGGGCCATTGCCCCGATGCCTTTCGCGTGTCAGAATGCAGTGACCGGTCTACGGCAATGCAGCGGCGGATGGTAGTCGTGGAGGTCGCCGGTCTGGGCGCCAAGACCTGCCGGGGTGCAGCACTTTCGGGTTTTCAATGGCGGGCGGCGCGCCCGGTGTTTCCCGCCTTGACTTGCCCGGTACAAGCTACGATGCGCACCGCCCTCCCCCCCGCACGCCACGGCATGGTATTCAACGGGGCTTTCGACGCCCGGCTGAGAAAGGTATTCTTCTGGGATCAGTCTTCGGCGCTGGTCTCCGGGAGTCGCATCTGGCGCGCGTTCCGGGAGCAGGGCGGCACGGTGGGGATGCTTTTCTGGCAGCAGTCCCTGGGAGAGGAGATCGAGATGATTCTTTCCCCGGCGCCGATCCATAAGCACCACGGCGGGATGATTGACACCTGTTATTGTCGGCCTTCCCAGCTTTACCAGCGTTTGAACGGAGCAGTAGGCCGGCCTTTCCGGCTGCGGGATTACTGGGGACCGACCGCCTCCCGGCGCTCGTCGGAATGGATCACCGCGGCGCTGGAAATTCTTCTGCGCCGCCATGATCTGCGTACCGACCTGATTTTTGCCTACCTGCCGCATTTGGATTATGCGTTCCAGCGGTACGGACCGGCGGCGCAGCGCTCGGGGGAAGCGATCGGGGAGCTGGCGGGGATGCTGGAGAGAATACGCAAGGCCGCGGAGGCTGCCGGTTATGATTACCTCTTCTTCGGCGATTATGCGTTTGAGGAGGTTCCCAGTGGCCCGGTACTGGTGAACCATGTGCTGCGCACCGCGGGATACTTCAGTATCCGACGGGTCGGCCGTCATACCTACCCGGATTTCCACGCCGCACGTGCATTTGCGGTCACCGATCACCAGATCGCCCATGTATATGTCCGGGAGAAGGCGGCCCGCAAGGGAGTGGCTTCGCTGCTTTCAGGACTGAGCGGGGTGGCGCAGGTGTTGAGTGCTGAGGAAGCCTTCGGGGGCAACCCTCCGAATTCCTGTGGAGAGTTGGTAGCCGTGGCGTCCAAGGGGTACTGGTTCGCTTATCCCTGGTGGGTGGATCCGGCCGAGGCTCCGGACTACGCCTCTCATGTGGATATTCACAACAAGCCGGGTTATGACCCCTGCGAGTTGTTTTTCGGGCGTTTTCCGTGGAGGATTTCGCAGGATCCCGGCCGGGTACGTGGCTCGCACGGGCGGACGGAAGGCGAGGGGTTGGATGTAGGTTGGACCAGTTCCGCCGATCTGCTCGGCTATACTTTGCTCGAGCTGGCCGGGAGCCTGCGCGACTGGCTCGGCCGCTGCTGAGCAGGCAGGAGATATGAAGATGCACCATCTGCAGAAGATCAGCCCGCGGTTCGAATATCCGGTTGTCTTTGCCCGCGGCCTTTTCTCGCCGGA
>DTYT01000314.1 GCA_012961745.1 Kiritimatiellia bacterium
CCCATCCAGGTCGGCGGCGTCGTAATAGTCGTCGGACACCTGTTTCAGGGCCGCCAGGTAGATCAGGGAACCGGGGCCGAGATGATGCCAGGCAACCGGTAATACGCAGGCGAGAAGGGCGGTGTCGGGATCGGTCAACCATCGCACCGGCTCGGGGAGGGTGCGGAAGAGGGAGGCCGGGAAGCGGACGCTCGACTGCACGATGACCGCGATGCCGGGCTGTAGCAGTGCCAGCCCGGCGAGCACGCCGGTGGTGGCGGCCAGGAAGCCGACCGCGGAGCCGCCCACGAGGCGGAGCCGGCGGAGCACTCGCAGGGAGAAAAAAATGACCAGGCCGCCCGCTGCCAAGTAGAAGATTGCGGGGATATTCATCACCAGGCGGTTGAGGATTCCGCGGGGGCCGGGTTCGTACAACTGCTTCCACAGCAGGATGGTGACCAGTCCTCCGGCTACCGCCGGCAGGTAATAGAGCAAGCGGAAAAAGGTCTTGCCGCGGGGGATTTCGTTAAGCAGCAGGGCCAGGCCCAGGGGCGGCAGGAAGCAGAGGAAGATGATCAGCAAGCTGTAGCGCAGGGAGTTCCACAGGGCGCGCCACCAGCGAACGTCCCACAGAAGGTTCCCGAAGTTATCCAAGCCGACCCATTCCGACGCGCGCACCAGGTGGAAATCCTGGAAGGCCATGAGGGAACTCCAGAAGAGGGGCACGTACTGCCAAAGCAGTATGGAGAGCACCGCCGGCACCATCAGTACCGCGCACCTTCGTGCGGCGCTTCCCCGGGGAGAGGCGATCGGCGATCCCATCGCGATGGCGGCGAAGCGGGATCCGATCCGGAGCAGAGCAAACACAAAGGCCAGCACGATAGCAACCAGCAACCCCGCCGCTGCCAGGCGCCGTCGTTTCATTGCTTGTGGGGAAACGAGACCGAACATTTCCTGGTTGGCGCGCTCACAGGCCGCGGCCAGCAGCGACTGCAACTGCATCAGCCGTTTCTCTCTATCGGGGGATAGCTCGCCTTCCAGGGCCATCTGTCTGGCCCGTTCGACAGGCTCGGTCAGAATGTTGTAAAGATAGTTGCAGTTCTTTCCGTAGGGTTCAGGTCGACCCGCGTCGAGAGCGATTCGGAAGCAGTCCTGCCATCCGGGCGGGGAAAGACGGACCAGTTCCGGGTACCCGAATTTCACCAGGAGGCGGGGATTCAGGAAGCGGCCCAATCCGCCTTCCACCAGCACGCGAGTCTTGATACGGGTTGCTTCGATGCCGTCGTAAAAGCGTATGTATTCCCAGGCGGCATCACGCACCGCCGGCTCCCGTATTCCCGAGAACAGCCCCATCATCATACTGTTCAGCTCGGAACCCCGCAGGCCGGTAGGGCCGCGGGGCACCGGGACCATGCCGGTGATGTCGGGATTGATGCGTTGAAACATCCGCCCGTCTATGTAGGCGAACAGCATGGCGATTTCGCCGCGTTCCCATTTGGCGCCCGCGGTCGCCCAGTCCGGATCCTGGTAGGCGTATCCGTAGTACCGGCGGCCGTTTTTCTCCCAGGGCTCGGTACCCAGCCGGGTGTAGAAATCCAGCGCGATCGCCGCCTCCGGCGAGTCAAACACCGCCCGCCAGACGTCGGTGGTCGGATCGCGCCGTACCGCTTCGCCGCCGGCGGACCACAGGAACGACATCCACCACCAGGACTCGTGGGCACCGGTGGAAAAGTAGATTCCATAGATACCCTTTTCGGGATCGGTAATTCGGCGGCATGCGCTCAGCATATCGTCCCAGGTCCAATCGTTGGTGGGATAGGGGACCCCGGCTTCGTCGAAGACGTCCTTGCGGAACAGGACCACCTTTCCCAGTGCTCCCCCGTAGGGAAGCGCCCATACATGCACCTCGCCCCCGGGGCCCTTGCGCCGGATTACCGGCCAGATCTTGGGATGTACGCGGAATTGCACTTCTTCCGGCGGCATGGCCGCCAGGTACCGGTCTCCCGGCAGGTCCAGTGGGTACAGGAAACCTTCTTGGATGTAGGTATCCGACTGGCGGAAGTTGACATACATCACGTCCGGAGCCATGTTGCCGGCGACCGCCAGCAGGGCCCCTTCCACTCCTTCGATGCGGATTCCGGTAGCCCGGTGGAGCCGGACCTTCACGTGCTCCCAATTGTGATGGCCATATTTCTCCGGGTGTTCCAGGTACACCTGTTTCCAGCGCGCCTGGAAGATTTCCGGGAAACGACGGACGAACTCCTTCACGGCGGCGGCATCCGCCCGGGTGGGGGTATCAGTGCGGGCGGGATCGGGCAGCCAGAAGACCTTCACGTGAATCACGGTCCCGTCGGGACGGTCTTCAATCCATCCCGCAGGAAGGGACTGGGCGGACAACAGCAGCAGGGTGACACCCGCCCAAAAGAGACCGCTGCCGCCAGGGCGGGCGCAAGGTGCACTCCGTGATTGGTGGCCCTGCCCGGTTCTCACTACCCGGTTCCCTGCGCCGGAATCATTTCCATGGTTTACGATCGCGGGTTTCAGCGCAAGCAAATGACATTGCGGGAAGGACCGGGGCATTCGCGTCCCGGCCGGATAACCGGACTTGCACACCCGCAGGGCGCCACACTAGCATGCACTTGTACGGGGAATGGGGTGCCCTAGAGAAACCGGGTGTAGAGTCCGCCGGGATCGGCCGACCGGCCTCTGCGGACGGCTGATCGGATTCGGGTGGCGAAAGCCAGTGGCGGCCCGGCACAATGCCACGGCGCAGGAGCAGCCCGGTGGGGAAGAGAAGTATGAAGGGCTTGATCTATGCCGTCCGGCTAGCGCTGCGGGTGGGGAGCAATGCATGGACTCGACCTATTACTGGCGCGGCAGAGTCACCTGATGGTTCTGCGGGTGCTGTACCATGCTGACGGGCCGCTGACCGGCCGGGAGGTCGAACGGCGCACCGGCCTGTCAAATCGAGGGGCCATGCTGGCCCTGGAGTCCCTGGTGGGGTTGTCAGCGGTCCGGAGACGGGTGGAAGGCAACGCGTATCGCTACACATTGAATCCGGATCACTACCTGGTTTCCCGCGTGTTGAAGTCCGCCTTCGAAGCCGAGGACTTGTTCTGGACGGATGTCCGCAAGCTGGTCAGAAGGATCGTTCATCCCCGGCCGATGGCCGCGGTGGCCGCGGGTCCGTTGGCGCGGGACGAGAGCCTCGCCTGGGGCCGGATGGAACTGGTGATGCTTTTTTCGAGTGGTCGCAGTCGCATACGTGCGTTCGCTTCCACCGAGGAGCTGCGCGAGGCGATCCAGGGCCGCTACGGTCTGCCGTCGGTGTGTACCCTCTTGGATGTAAATATCATGGACCGGGAGGAATACGACGCCTTGTGGAAGCGGGTCGCCCGCGAGGGGATCCTGCTCTTCGGCAACCTGCCATGAAGTTCTCCACCCGGCGCACACGCGGCGGCGCGGGCGAGGGGGGTTGGGATGCACGCCAGGCGCCCGGGAGCCGGCGGGGCTGCCTATGGCATTGCGGCACAGATACCGCCTAGGGTCCTGCGTAGCGGCTGAGCGCGAGCTTGACGATGCGGCGGACCAGTTGGCGGTGTTCGATCCCGGCCTGTTGCGCGGCTTCGGCCAGATCTTCGCCGTAGGAGAGGTCGGGGTTGGGGTTGGCTTCGAGGAAGACAATATCCCCCATGTCAGCGATACGTAGATCTATGCGTCCATAGTCGCGCAGGTGGAGGATGCGGTATATCCGCTTGCTTATCCTTACCACCTGTTGCATCAGGGCCGAGGACAGATCGGCGTTCCCGTAGGAGATCTGCCACTTGCTGCGGTAAGCCGCATCTCGCTTGACGCGCGCGGTGGCTATCAGCGGTCCGTCGCCGCCGCACCGGCCGAAGAAGAGCTCCCGGGGCGGGAAGGTGTGCAGACGCCGGTTGCCGATGATTCCGACGTAGATTTCACGACCGCTGACGAACTGTTCACAAATCGCGGGCTGCGAGAGACGGTTGTGGATCATGGTGATGCGCTCCCGGGCCTGCTGCTCGTTGTGGACCAGCGAGGCAAGCGAGATGCCATCGGAGCCGTCTTCGTACCGGGGCTTGACCACCATGGGAAACCGCACCTGTCGCGGGCAACGCTTCCGCCCCGGGGGGACGGTGGCGAAGGCCGGAACGCGGATGTGGTGGTGCCCCAGGATCCGCTTGCAGGTAGCCTTGTCCCGGCAGAGTATCATGCCGTCGGGCCCGGTACCGGTGTAGGGGATTCCCAGCAGGTCCAGGAGCCCGGCTATGCAGGCGTCCATCCGCCGCTCCCCCCGGAAGTGCTCGGTGAGATTGAAGACCAGGCCGGGAGCGATTTCTTGCAGGCGCCGGATAGTCTGATCAACATCCGGACCGAACGGAAGCACCTCAACCTCATGCCCCAGTAACCGCAGCGCTTCGACCACGTGGAATTCCATTTCCCGGCAGATCGCCTCGGTTGCGCCGCTGAGCTGAGGGTCCTCAGGGTGGAAGGCTTCCTGGTCTATGAGGGCTACGATCTTCATTTCCGCGAAGCCGACGATTTCGTCAGCACATATTGCTCCTCCAGGACCAGCGAGGTGAGCACCACGCCCAGACGCAGCAGAGTATGTTCGGTCCCCTCGTGCTGGTAGATATCCAGCTGCCGCGCCCGCGCCGCCAGCCGCGCCAGGATCTCATTCACCAGATACTTCCGCACCAGGGCCAGGCGGGCGACGGTATCGATCAGCTCACGCCGGTACTTCCGGATGAATGCGGATGCCCGCAGGGATCCTTCCGGCGCGTGGGCGGAAAAGATCGAGTTCAGGATGCGGTCGTACACTTCCGGGAACAGATCGCGGAACTCCTTCTTCTTGCGCTTGTAATAGGTCCGCAGGGTCGCCCTCACGCGGCTGGCCGGCCGGAAGAGTTCACCCGCGGTGACTTCCGGCGGCTTCCCCGCGCTTTCCTTCATGAGCCGGTCGACGTATTCCAGCTTTTTCAGCGCTGGCCAGCCCGCATACTTCCGGTGCCAGTCCAGCCCGGGCGTGAGCCAGACCGCGAATGTTTCGGCGAAGTCTTCGTCGGGATGGGCCTGGGCGTAATTGTCTTTGAGGTGAACCACGTACTTTCGGCTGTAGGGGCGCATGGGGTACTCGTCGGGATTGTAGTCTTCCGAAATCGGACCAAACAGCTCCCGCCACCGGGTCCGGCGGTAGAAGCGGTACGCATAGTTGTACGAATGCCCCGCCTCGTGGCGCAGCAGGCGCATCCGCTGCACCGGATCGGCACCCTCGGCTTCCAGCATCATCTTCTTCTCGAGCTCGATGAGTCGGGGATGAGCCAGCCAGAACGGAATACCGATGACCGGCACCCGATCCGGGCACAGCCACTCCACGGTGAGATAGCAGCGGGGCTGGAAAGTAAGTCCCCGGCTTTCCAGCTCGGAATAGAGTTGCCTGACAGAGTCTTCCAGCGGGCTCTGTTCGATACGGACTCCGAGATCGCAGATCCGCTCGTCGAGCAGATCTTCATCGGGAGCGTTTTCCCAGTCGGGATGCGGCCAGTACATCCGGCGGCAACGCGCCCGCGGCATGTCAGTTTGGTTTTTCATGCCACGTACCTGAGTCCATGACCCATAAAATATGTCCCCACCGGCGGCCTCTTCCAACCCCAAATACCGATGCGCCCGCACTTCCGCCGGTTTACGGGGGATCTGGGCGTGTCGAACGGGGGATGGAAGGAGGCGCGAAGCACCCCTATAATTGGGGAGGTTTCCACAGGGCGGAAAGTGAAACAGGTCGGCCTATCGCCGGAGGTACCGGTAAACGCCCGGGTGCTGGTGCTGGGATCCTTTCCCGGCCGCGAGTCGTTGCGGCAGCGGGCTTACTACGCGCACCCCGATAATCTTTTCTGGGCGTTCATGCAGGAATTGCTTGGAATTCCCCGCACGTTACCTTACCGGGAGCGACTGCGGAGGCTCAATCTCATCAAAGCTATACTTATAATCAGTAAAATGTTCAAAAGCAATAATGCCTTGATAGAGCAACATATCGCTAGATCGGAAGAGC
>DTYT01000315.1 GCA_012961745.1 Kiritimatiellia bacterium
CTGCAGCACGCCCGGCTGACCGCCTTCGGGAGTACCCGCCGGGCGAACCGGACCACTGCGGAGGATCCGGTGGTCCAGGCCATGCTGAAGGCGGCGACCCCGGTGGTGGCGGTTTTCGGCAAGAGCTGGACGTTGCACGTACGCGATGTTCTGCGCACTTCGGAGGAAGAAAATCTCGAGATGATCGCCGACAGCGTGCGCCATCTGAAGGAACACGGAAGAGAAGTCATCTACGACGCGGAACATTTCTTCGACGGCTACAAGGATTCTCCCCGATATGCACTCCGCACGTTGCAGGCCGCCGCGGCGGCCGGGGCCGACTGTGTGGTGCTGTGTGATACCAACGGCGGGACTCTTCCCCATGAGATTCACTCGATCACGTCCGAAGTGATGCGGGCACTGGGCTCGGTCGCGGTGGGGATTCACGCGCACAATGACAGCGGCTGCGGAGTGGCGAATACCCTGGAAGCAGTGAGAGCCGGTGCGGTGCATGTCCAGGGGACGATCAACGGGATCGGGGAACGCTGTGGGAATGCGAACCTATGCTCGATCATCGCTAACCTGGTGTTGAAACTCGGCTGCCAGTGTTCCGGGGCGGGGAATCTCAGGGAACTGAAGGCGCTGAGCGAATTCGTTTACGAGTTGGCCAATATGATACCCAACTCCAAGGCTCCCTACGTTGGCGATAGCGCCTTCGCCCACAAGGCGGGGATGCATGTGGACGGGGTGCGCAAGAATCCGCGGAGCTTTGAGCACGTCGATCCGGAGGCGGTGGGCAACCGCCGCCGGATTCTGATATCCGAGTTGTCGGGTACCAGTAATGTTTTCCTCAAAGCGGTGGAGATGGGATTCCGCGTAGACCGCTCATCGCCGGAGATCAAGGAGATTCTCACTCGACTGGAGAAGCTGGAAAAGCAGGGCTATGAATTCGAGGCGGCCGAGGCTAGTTTCAAGCTGTTGATTCAGAAGGTCCTCCACGAGCACCGCCCCTTCTTTGAGCTGGGGGGGTTCCGGGTAATCGTCGAGAAGCGCGAAAAGGATGAGCCGGCGGTCTCCGAGGCGGTGATCAAGGTGAGGGTGGGCGAGGACGTGGAACACACCGTCGGCGAGGGGTGTGGTCCGGTGGATGCGTTGAATGTCGCATTGCGGCGGGCGCTGACCCGTTTTTACCCGCAGGTCGAGGACGTGGTGCTCACCGACTACCGCGTGCGAATCCTGGACCCGGAGCACGCCACCGGAGCCAAGACGCGCGTCCTGGTCGAGTCAAGTGACGGAGCCCGCCGCTGGAGCACGGTGGGAGTGTCGGAGAACATAATCGAGGCCTCGTGGGAGGCCCTGGTGGACAGTCTCGAGTACAAGCTCTTTCTGGATAATCGGCCGGGGGAAGGACAAGGCAGTGAGCGGCGCGGAGAGACATCCGGAAAAGAATTATGATCCGGCCCGTGTGGAGCCCCGCTGGTACGCCTGGTGGCTGGAGCGGGGGTATTTCCACAGTGAGCCCCGACGCGGAGGCCGGCCGTATTGCATCGTGATTCCTCCCCCGAATGTAACCGGCATACTGCACATGGGCCATGCGCTGAATAATACCATCCAGGATGTGCTGATTCGCTGGCGGCGCATGCAGGGGTACAACGCGGTGTGGGTCCCGGGCACCGATCACGCCGGCATCGCCACCCAGAACGTGGTGGAACGGGAGCTGCAGAAGGGGGGCAAGAGCCGGCACGATCTCGGCCGGGAGGAGTTTCTGCAGCGGGTGTGGGTGTGGAAGGAGCGCTATGGCTCCACCATCATCGGCCAGTTGAAGCGGCTGGGGGCCTCCTGCGACTGGCAGCGCGAGCGGTTCACCATGGACGAGGGATTGAGCAATGCGGTCAGCGAAGTATTTGTCCGCCTCTACGAGAAAGGCCTGATCTACCGCGGGAACTACATAATCAACTGGTGCCCCCGGTGCCAGACGGCGCTTTCCGACGAGGAAAGTGAACACCGGGAAGTGGAGGGGAAACTCTACTACATCCGATACCCGGTCCACGGCGGGCGGAAAAAGGAATTTGTTACCGTGGCCACTACGCGGCCGGAAACGATGCTCGGCGACGTGGCGGTGGCGGTCAATCCGCGCGACGGACGTTACAAGCAGCTCATCGGCAGTGCATTGCGTCTACCGATACTGCAACGGCAACTGCGGGTAATCGGGGATGACTTCGTTGATCCGGAATTTGGAACCGGCGCGGTGAAAGTGACCCCCGCCCATGATCCGAACGACTTTGAGATCGCCCGGCGACACGATCTGGCACCGGTCAACGTGATGAATCCGGACGGGACGATCAACGATAACGGGGGGCCCTACGCGGGGCTGGATCGGTTCGAGTGCCGCCGGAAGATCCTGGAGGATCTCCAGGAGCAGGGCCTGCTGGAGAAGGTGGAAAATCACCGGCACGCGGTGGGACATTGCTACCGTTGTGACACGATCGTCGAGCCGCGGTTGTCGCGGCAGTGGTTCGTGCGCATGAAGCAACTGGCCCGGCCGGCGATTGATGCAGTGCGGGAAGGCCGAATCCGTTTTGTTCCCGAACGGTGGACCAAGGTGTACATGGACTGGATGGAGAATATCCGCGACTGGTGTATCTCCAGGCAGATCTGGTGGGGGCACCGTATCCCCATTTTCTACTGCCGCAAATGCGACAACCAGTGGGCCTCCCGCTCACTGCCCGCTCGCTGCCCGCGCTGCGGCGCCGCCGATATCGGCCAGGATGAAGACGTTCTGGATACCTGGTTTTCGTCTTGGTTGTGGCCGTTCAGCGTATTCGGCTGGCCGGAGGACACGCCGGAACTGCGTTTCTACTACCCCACCAGCACCCTGGTGACCGCCTCGGAAATAATTTTCTTCTGGGTGGCCCGGATGATC